>NZ_PTRD01000025.1:0-100306 GCF_002965005.1 Escherichia sp. MOD1-EC7011 | reverse complement strand
CGTGGCTCCGGATATTGTCTGGGACTTCCGCCTGCCGCGCGTGAAATCGATCAGTGCTTCAGGTCATAAATTTGGTCTGGCTCCGCTCGGCTGCGGCTGGGTTATCTGGCGTGATGAAGAAGCACTGCCAAAAGAACTGGTGTTCAACGTTGACTATCTCGGCGGTCAGATTGGGACTTTCGCTATCAACTTCTCTCGCCCTGCCGGTCAGGTAATTGCGCAATACTATGAATTCCTGCGCCTTGGTCGCGAAGGCTACACCAAAGTACAAAACGCCTCTTACCAGGTCGCCACTTACCTGGCGGATGAAATCGCTAAACTGGGACCGTATGAGTTCATCTGTACAGGTCGCCCGGACGAAGGTATCCCAGCGGTCTGCTTCAAACTGAAAGACGGGGAAAATACGGGATACACCCTGTATGACCTCTCTGAACGTCTGCGTCTGCGCGGCTGGCAGGTTCCGGCCTTTACCCTCGGCGGTGAAGCCACCGACATTGTGGTGATGCGTATTATGTGCCGTCGTGGTTTCGAAATGGACTTCGCTGAACTGTTGCTGGAAGACTACAAAGCCTCCCTGAAATATCTCAGCGATCACCCGAAACTGCAGGGTATTGCCCAGCAGAACAGCTTTAAACATACCTGATAACGTTTAAGTGGTAACGGTGTCCCGGAACGCTCTCGTTTCGGGACAAATTCCAAAGTCTGTTCACTGGCATTAGCAATGGAAAATATTGCTCTGAATACGCTTCAGAACAAGACAGGCGCGGTTCCGACAGGAATACCGTTTTAGGGGGAAAATATGGCTACATCAGTACAGACAGGTAAAGCTAAGCAGCTAACATTACTTGGGTTCTTCGCTATTACGGCATCGATGGTAATGGCTGTTTATGAATACCCTACCTTTGCAACATCCGGTTTTTCATTAGTTTTCTTCCTGCTATTAGGCGGGATTTTATGGTTTATCCCCGTTGGACTCTGTGCTGCGGAAATGGCTACCGTGGACGGTTGGGAGGAAGGCGGCGTTTTCGCCTGGGTATCGAATACCCTGGGGTTAAAATGGGGATTTGCAGCGATCTCATTTGGTTATTTGCAAATCGCTATCGGCTTTATTCCGATGCTCTATTTCGTGTTAGGGGCACTCTCCTACATTCTTAAATGGCCAGCACTGAATGAAGACCCGGTAACAAAAACCATTGCGGCACTCATCATTCTTTGGGTTCTGGCATTAACTCAGTTTGGCGGTACTAAATATACAGCGCGAATTGCTAAAGTCGGCTTCTTTGCCGGTATCCTGTTACCCGCATTTATTTTGATTGCATTAGCGGCGATTTACCTGCACTCCGGTGCGCCAGTTGCTATCGAAATGGATGCAAAAACCTTCTTCCCGGATTTCTCTAAAGTTGGCACCCTGGTTGTGTTTGTTGCCTTTATATTGAGTTATATGGGTGTAGAAGCCTCCGCAACCCACGTCAATGAAATGAGCAATCCGGGGCGAGATTATCCGCTGGCAATGTTATTGCTGATGGTGGCGGCAATCTGCTTAAGTTCTGTTGGTGGTTTGTCCATTGCGATGGTCATTCCGGGTAATGAAATCAATCTGTCCGCTGGGGTAATGCAAACCTTTACCGTTCTGATGTCCCATGTGGCACCGGAAATTGAGTGGACGGTTCGCGTGATCTCCGCACTGCTGCTGCTGGGTGTTCTGGCAGAAATCGCCTCCTGGATTGTGGGTCCTTCTCGCGGGATGTATGTCACAGCGCAGAAAAACCTGCTACCTCCAGCGTTCGCCAAAATGAACAAAAATGGCGTGCCGGTCACTCTGGTTATTTCTCAGCTAGTGATTACCTCTATCGCCTTGATTATCCTCACCAATACCGGTGGTGGTAACAACATGTCCTTCCTGATCGCACTGGCGCTGACGGTGGTGATTTATCTGTGTGCTTATTTCATGCTGTTTATTGGCTACATTGTGTTAGTCCTTAAACATCCTGACTTAAAACGCACATTTAATATCCCTGGTGGTAAAGGCGTGAAACTGGTTGTGGCTATTGTCGGCCTGCTGACCTCAATCATGGCGTTTATTGTTTCCTTCCTGCCGCCGGATAATATCCAGGGTGACTCTACCGATATGTATGTCGAATTACTGGTCGTTAGCTTCCTGGTGGTACTTGCCCTGCCCTTTATTCTCTATGCCATCCACGATCGTAAAGGCAAAGCGAATACCGGTGTGACACTGGAGCCAATTAACAGCCAGAACGCACCGAAAGGTCACTTCTTCCTGCATCCACGTGCTCGTTCACCGCACTATATTGTGATGAACGATAAGAAACATTAACCATCTCTGAAGGGGATAAGACAAGGGAGCGATAGTTAATCGCTCCCTTTTTCGTACCTGTTATCGTATTGACTTGCCCCAGATAAGTACGAGAATGAGCAACACATCTGTTTACCGGAAACCAGCATATATGGATATCTGCTCCCGAAACGTGAAATTAACGATCAAAAAGCCAGCCACACTCGTTGCTCTGGCTCTTTTACTGTGTAGTTGTAAGACCACACCGCCAACGCCAATAACTACACCACCAGCAGGTTCAAAATCACCAGCGACAACACATCAACCAGCGCAGCCGATGCGAGGTATCTGGCTGGCTACTGTCTCTCGCCTCGACTGGCCCCCCGTTTCCTCGGTTAATATCAGTAACCCCACCAGCCGAGCACGCGCACAACAACAGGCGATGATTGACAAGTTAGATCATCTACAACGTCTCGGCATAAATACGGTCTTTTTCCAGGTAAAGCCCGATGGTACAGCCCTTTGGCCATCGAAAATTTTACCGTGGTCCGATCTTCTGACCGGCAAGATTGGTGAAGATCCAGGTTACGATCCGCTGCAATTTATGCTCGACGAAGCCCACAAGCGTGGGATGAAAGTGCACGCATGGTTTAATCCCTACCGCGTGTCGGTTAATACAAAACCCGGAACTATCAGGGAATTGAATAGCACCCTGTCACAGCAACCAGCCAGTGTCTACGTGCAGCATCGCGACTGGATCAGAACATCGGGCGACCGTTTTGTTCTCGACCCTGGTATCCCTGAGGTTCAGGATTGGATCACATCAATAGTTGCGGAAGTGGTTTCCCGTTATCCGATAGATGGCGTGCAGTTCGACGATTATTTCTATACTGAATCACCGGGTTCGCTGCTGAACGATAACGAGACGTACCGCAAATATGGGAGAGCTTTTGCATCAAAAGCAGACTGGCGGCGCAACAATACCCAGCAGTTAATTGCAAAGGTATCGCACACCATCAAAAGCATTAAGCCAGAGGTTGAATTTGGCGTTAGCCCGGCTGGCGTCTGGCGCAACCGATCACACGATCCGCTCGGTTCCGATACACGAGGCGCAGCAGCCTATGACGAATCCTATGCAGATACCCGCCGTTGGGTAGAACATGGTTTACTGGATTATATTGCCCCACAAATTTACTGGCCTTTCTCACGTAGCGCAGCACGCTATGACGTACTGGCAAAATGGTGGGCAGATGTCGTCAAACCGACCAAAACCCGGCTATATATCGGCGTTGCCTTCTATAAAGTGGGTGAACCCTCAAAGATAGAACCTGACTGGATGGTTAACGGCGGCGTGCCAGAACTAAAAAAGCAGCTTGATCTTAACGATGCTGTACCCGAAATTAGCGGCACGATTCTGTTCCGCGAAGATTACCTTAATAAGCCACAGACCCAACAAGCCGTTAGTTATCTGCAAAGTCGTTGGGGTAGTTAAACGCCCTCTTTTACTGTGTCATGCCGGTGATGTAAGCACCGGCTTGTCACCCTGCAAAATGCCGTAACCTCTTAAATAAAATTATCTCCATATAAGCAAATTGCTACAATCCTCTGATTAATTAGTATCAACATGAAAAACAATACGATATTCGTCACCACCGAAAAATAATCACGATGGGCTATACTCTTCAGAAGAACAGTAGCGTAGATTAAAACTGTCTAATCCGTTTATTTCTTTTCATTATATCCTCATATTTCAGGAGAATATGGTGCGATAAGTCTGTCCAGTATGTTGCGTTTCGTTTTTCGATCCCATCTGCCTTTCCAGTCGTATAAGGGGCTGAATTATGGAGATGTACTTTAAAAGAATGAAAGATGAGTGGACTGGATTAGTTACCCAGGCTTCCCCTCTCATTCGCGCTAAAGCCGCAGAAATTGCTGTTGCACATGCCCATTACCTGAGCAATGAGTTTTATCGTATTGTACGCACAGACCCACATGCCGAAGAGTTTTTGAGTAACGAACAGGTTGAAAGGCAGCTTAAAAGTGCTCTGGAAACATGGATTATCGATGTGCTCTCTGCGCAAGCGGACGATGTTGATAGGCTTATACAAATCCAACATACCGTGGCCGAAGTACATGCCCGTATTGGCATTCCCGTAGAAATCGTTGAGATGGGTTTTCGTGTATTGAAGAAAATCCTCTATCCAGCGATATTTTCCTCTGATTATTCGCCAGCGGATAAACTTCAGGTTTATCATTTTTCGATTAACAGTATTGATATAGCCATGGAAGTTATGACCCGGGCGTTTACCTTTAGCGACAGTAGTGCGGCTAAAGAAGACGAGAATTATCGTATCTTCTCACTACTTGAAAATGCCGAAGAAGAAAAAGAACGGCAAATAGCCTCATTACTTTCATGGGAATTAGATGTTATTTATAAAGTCCTGTTGGATTCTGATTTAGGCAGCAGCTTACCGTTAAGCCAGGCTGATTTTGGCTTATGGTTTAACCATAAAGGTCGGCATTATTTTAGCGGTATTGCCGAAGTCGGTCATATCTCCCGCCTTATTCAGGATTTCGACGGGGTTTTTAATCAGACAATACTCCATGCCAAGAATCTGAGTAACAAAAGTCTGCGAGTGAAGTTTTTATTGCAGATACGAAATACCGTATCGCAAATTACAACCTTATTGCGAGAACTGTTTGAAGAAGTTTCTCGCCATGAAGTGGGAATGGATGTGTTGACTAAGCTACTTAACCGCCGTTTCCTGCCGACTATCTTCAAACGTGAAATTGCCCATGCCAATCGGGCTGGCACGCCGTTATCTGTTCTCATCATCGATGTTGATAAATTCAAAGAGATCAATGATACATGGGGACATAACACCGGCGACGAAATTCTGCGTAAAGTCTCGCAGGCGTTTTACGACAACGTCCGTAGTAGTGATTATGTTTTCCGCTACGGTGGTGATGAATTTATCATTGTACTGACGGAAGCCTCAGAAACTGACACTTTACGTACCGCAGAACGTATTCGCAGTCGGGTAGAAAAAACCAAACTGAAAGCTGCAAACGGCGAAGATATTTACCTCTCTCTGTCCATTGGTGCCGCCATGTTTAATGGACATCCGGATTATGAACGTTTAATTCAAATAGCTGACGAAGCTCTGTATATCGCCAAAAGACGAGGTAGAAACCGTGTTGAACTCTGGAAAGCCAGTCTTTAGATTCACCCGGATGCAGAGGTAATCATGAAGCTAACCGATGCAGAAAATGCCGCTGACGGCATTTTTTTCCCCGCGCTTGAGCAAAATATGATGGGCGCGGTGTTAATCAACGAAAATGATGAAGTCATGTTTTTCAACCCCGCTGCAGAGAAGCTTTGGGGATATAAACGCGAAGAGGTCATTGGCAATAACATCGATATGCTGATTCCCCATAATTTGCGCTCTGCACACCCTGAATACATCCGGCATAACCGCGAAGGTGGTAAAGCGCGTGTCGAAGGAATGAGCCGGGAATTGCAGCTGGAGAAAAAAGATGGCAGTAAAATATGGACACGATTTGCCCTGTCAAAAGTGACTGCCGAGGGGAAAATTTATTACCTGGCGCTGGTGCGAGATGCCAGCGTTGAAATGGCGCAGAAAGAACAGACCCGGCAGTTGCTCATTGCCGTGGATCATCTCGACCGACCTGTGATTGTGCTTGATCCTGAGCGTCATATCGTTCAGTGCAATCGCGCGTTTACAGAAATGTTCGGCTATTGCATCAGCGAAGCCAGCGGTATGCAGCCCGATGCGCTGCTTAACATTCCTGAATACCCGACAGATAACCGCATCCGCTTACAGCAGCTTTTGTGGAAAACCTCCCGCGATCAAGATGAATTTTTGCTATTAACGCGCACGGGTGAAAATATCTGGATTAAAGCGTCTATCAGTCCGGTCTATGACGTGCTTGCTCATCTACAAAATCTGGTAATGACCTTCTCAGATATCACCGAAGAACGGCAAATCCGCCAGCTGGAAGGCAACATCCTCGCCGCCATGTGCAGCAGCCCGCCGTTTCACGAAATGGGGGAAATCATTTGCCGTAATATTGAAGCCATTCTTCATGAATCGCATGTGTCGCTGTATGCATTGCGTAATGGGATGCCAGTGCATTGGGCGTCGTCCTCTCATGGGACAGAAGTAAAGAATGCACAAAGCTGGGCTGTTACCATTCGCCAGCGCGATGGCGCACCAGCGGGAGTTCTGCAAATCAAGACGTCTGCAGGGACAGAAACCAGTGCATTTGTCGAACGCGTGGCAGACATCAGCCAGCATATGGCCGCACTGGCGCTGGAACAGGAGAAAAGCCGCCAGCACATCGAACAGCTAATCCAGTTTGATCCGATGACCGGTCTGCCAAATCGCAATAATCTGCACAATTACCTCGATGACCTTGTCGATAGAGCTGTATCTCCGGTGGTTTATCTTATTGGCGTCGACCATATTCAGGATGTGATCGACAGCCTCGGCTATGCGTGGGCCGATCAGGCATTGTTAGAAGTCGTTAATCGCTTTCGCGAAAAACTCAAACCCGACCAGTATCTTTGCCGCGTTGAAGGTGCACAGTTTGTCCTCATTAGTCTGGAGGATGAAGTCAGCAACATTACCCAAATCGCTGATGAGCTACGCAACGTCGTTAGCAAACCGGTCATCATTGACAATCAGCCTTTTCCTTTAACCTTAAGTATTGGTATCAGTTACGACGTTGGCAAAAACCGTGACTACCTGCTTTCTACCGCCCACAATGCGATGGATTTCATTCGCAAAAACGGCGGTAACGGCTGGCAGTTCTTTAGCCCGACAATGAACGAGATGGTTAAAGAGCGGTTGATATTAGGTGCGGCGCTGAAAGAAGCAATCAGCAACAACCAGTTGAAGCTGGTTTACCAGCCGCAGATCTTCGCCGAAACGGGTGAACTGTATGGTATTGAAGCTCTTGCTCGCTGGTATGACCCGCAGCATGGACATGTTCCCCCTTCCCGGTTTATTCCCCTCGCAGAAGAGATTGGTGAAATTGAAAATATTGGTCGTTGGGTAATTGCTGAGGCCTGTCGCCAGTTAGCAGAATGGCGAAGCCAGAATATTCATATCCCGGCGTTATCCGTAAACTTATCTGCGCTTCATTTTCGCAGTAATCAGCTACCCAATCAGGTTTGCGATGCGATGGAAGCCTGGCAGATTGACGGCCACCAGCTGACGGTGGAAATCACTGAAAGCATGATGATGGAACACGATACGGAGATCTTTAAACGCATCCAGATCCTGCGGGATATGGGCGTAGGTTTATCTGTCGACGATTTCGGCACAGGCTTTTCCGGCCTGTCACGCTTAGTCAGCCTGCCGGTAACGGAAATTAAAATCGATAAAAGTTTTGTCGATCGTTGCCTGAGCGAAAAACGCATCCGTGCCTTATTAGAAGCCATTACCAGCATTGGGCAAAGCCTGAACTTAACCGTAGTGGCAGAAGGTGTGGAAACGAAAGAACAGTTTGAGATGTTACGCAAGATCCACTGCCCCGTGATTCAGGGTTATTTCTTCTCACGTCCTTTGCCCGCTGAGGAGATCCCTGGCTGGATGTCTACTACGCTACCGCTTCAAATCGACGCTTAGAACATCTTGCCCGCGCAGGCGGGCAAGATTTCATGTATTCATATTCCGCCATTCGCCCGACGCTATATTAAAATTTGTACTGAATGCCCGCGCCAATAATGTAATTATAGTTTTGCATCCCTGGCGAATCTTTCTCTTTTACGCTTTCACCCTTGTCTTTATAAGAAATTACTGTGTTACCAATATCATTAGAGAATCTACTCCATGATATTTCTGTGAAAATCCGCGCCTGTGAGTTAATGTTATACCCCGCATTAATAAGACCTGAATAATATTTTTGGTTGGATACTTTATCTTTAAATGTAATGTTGCGCAAATAATGCTGATCTGTTCCTTTCCCTTCTCCCCAGGCGCTATATTTAAATTGAGCAATAATATCAAAATCATGATAGACATATTTACCAGAAAGACCTAAATAAGGCGCACTGAATTTTTGTTGGTAGCCAATAACTCTTTGGTCATGAGGAATATCTCCAGTGTCGGCACCATTATCATAACTATAGTAACCTCCTTTCGCCAGCCAACTGAAACGCGTCTCCTGATAGCCTAACATAGCGCCGAGTTGGTAACTCGGATCCGTTAAAAACCAACCTGTCATATTGAGATCAAACTGATTTGCAAAATTCAACCGCGTTGCCGGGTGATGTGACCAATCGCTCCAGTGGTGCTGCCCCGGCTCCAGCCAGTCATAATCATCCATTAGCGTACCGGCAGACGCAATCGTCGTCCAGCCTTTAGCATTAAGCGTCAGCCATGAGATTGCATCCCAGGTTAGCCCCATTTTAATAATGGGGGTATTTTGAATTTTCCAGTCCAGTTGGCTAAGTTTACCGCCATCGCTATAAACAAACTCACCTGACTCACCATTCAGAAATGAAAGAGAAGCATCACCAAAAACATTGTCAGATAAGAAATTAAATTCTGAAGATGCGCTTGCATACTGACTTAGAGAAATTAAAGCAATAGCAAAAGAGACCTTTTTCATCAACATAGTTTCATCCTTATTAAACAATGTTAATTAGCTCATTAATTAAATTTAATTAATTCAAATTAATTAAATCAACTGAATCTTACAATGCCATAAATGTTTCTCACCATCAAACAGAGAACATAAATAAACAGAGTTTTACTGTTATTCTGAACGAAATAGGAGTTTACAACCTGATGCAATAATGATTGTTCGGGAACAGGCGGGAATAACGAAAAGAATGACGATGCAGTTTAAATGCGAGATTTCATTGAGATAAGCAGAAAATATTGGTGTAAATGCTTGCCGGATGACAACATCATCCGGCGAGTACTTATGCTTTCAACTGGTAATCCAGCGTAATTTCCGCTTTCAGTACCTGAGAAACCGGGCATCCGGCTTTTGCTTTCTGAATAATGCCGTCAAAGGTTGAGGCATCAATACCCGGTACGGCAACTTCACTCTTCAGTGCGATTTTGGTAATCGCGAAACCAGCATCGACTTTATCCAGCGATACATCGGCAGTGGTATCAATCGATGTTGGCGTGAATCCCGCTTCCCCCAGCATTAATGAAAGTGCCATCGAGAAACAAGCGGCATGTGCCGCGCCAATCAATTCTTCAGGGTTGGTTCCTTTTTCGCCTTCAAAACGCGTGTTAAACCCATACGGCTGTTGGTTCAGCACGCCGCTCTCGGTGGATACTGTTCCCTTCCCGCGTTTGATATCGCCTTCCCAGTGTGCCTGACCTTTCTTATGGATTGTCATTGTTGCTCTCCTGTGGGCTTAAAAAGGAAATTATAGACTACGTGAGAAACAGTACGAGGATAAGCAGGATATTCCGAATAAAATCCCGCGAAAATATTACCTCCGAACTTAAATGAAATTACCACAACAGAAGGCGGGGAATATATGGTTTAAAAGATATTGCAGCAATATCAAGCAACGAATGCCAATAACAATAGTCATGAATATCATGCGGTTAAAATATAAAACACATCAACCAGGACTAATCTTAACAACGAAGCGGCAAATATTTGCCATGCTGAATGTGCTTTATAAATCTGCGATCCGTAGCAGACACCATAAATACACAGACACGGAGAATCACTATGTTTACTTATTATCAGGCAGAAAATTCAACAGCAGAACCCGCTCTGGTTAATGCCATTGAGCAAGGCCTTCGGGCAGAGCACGGTGTTGTCACTGAAGATGACATTCTCATGGAGCTGACCAAATGGGTGGAAGCTTCTGATAACGACATCCTCAGTGATATCTACCAGCAAACGATCAATTATGTGGTCAGTGGCCAGCACCCTACGCTTTAAGCTGCTATGCTTGATCGGCAACCTAATTTAGGGGTTTAGCACGTGTTTCTTCGCTACGGCGATGTTGTCCTTAAAACTAGCAACAGGATTGAGGAGTACAAATGAAATCGAACCGTCAGGCACGTCATATTCTTGGACTGGATCATAAAATTTCTAACCAGCGCAAAATAGTTACCGAAGGTGACAAATCCAGCGTGGTAAATAACCCAACCGGCAGAAAACGCCCCGCTGAAAAGTAATCCTTAACAATCAGTCCTCAATGACGATTAAACACCATTGCCTGCGCAATGGTGTTTTTGTTTTTATCTGCTTTATACTTGGGGGCGACGCCCTGGCGGTAAAGCAAAGACGATAAAAACCCCAGGGATGGATATTCAAAAAAGAGTGAGTGACATGGAACCAAAAACAAAAAAACAGCGTTCGCTTTATATTCCTTACGCTGGCCCTGTACTGCTGGAATTTCCGTTGTTGAATAAAGGCAGCGCCTTCAGCATGGAAGAACGCCGTAACTTCAACCTGCTAGGGTTACTGCCGGAAGTGGTCGAAACCATCGAAGAACAAGCGGAGCGTGCATGGATCCAGTATCAGGGATTCAAAACCGAAATCGACAAGCACATCTACCTGCGTAACATCCAGGACACTAACGAAACCCTCTTCTACCGACTGGTAAACAATCATCTTGATGAGATGATGCCCGTTATTTATACCCCGACCGTTGGCGCAGCCTGTGAGCGTTTTTCTGAGATCTACCGCCGTTCGCGCGGCGTGTTTATCTCTTACCAGAACCGCCACAATATGGACGACATTCTGCAAAACGTGCCGAATCACAACATTAAAGTGATTGTGGTGACGGATGGCGAACGTATCTTGGGTCTTGGTGACCAGGGCATCGGCGGGATGGGTATTCCGATCGGTAAACTGTCGCTCTATACCGCCTGTGGCGGCATCAGCCCGGCGTATACTCTTCCGGTGGTGCTGGACGTCGGCACCAACAACCAGCAACTGCTTAACGACCCGTTGTATATGGGCTGGCGTAATCCGCGCATCACTGACGATGAATACTATGAATTCGTTGACGAATTTATCCAGGCAGTGAAGCAACGCTGGCCAAACGTGTTGCTGCAGTTTGAAGACTTTGCACAAAAAAATGCGATGCCGTTGCTTAACCGCTATCGCCATGAAATTTGTTCTTTTAACGATGACATTCAGGGCACCGCAGCGGTAACGGTCGGCACACTGATCGCAGCCAGCCGCGCAGCAGGTGGTCAGTTAAGCGAGAAAAAGATTGTCTTCCTCGGCGCCGGTTCAGCGGGATGCGGCATTGCCGAAATGATTATCGCCCAGACCCAGCGCGAAGGATTAAGCGAAGAAGCGGCGCGGCAGAAAGTCTTTATGGTCGATCGCTTTGGCCTGCTGACGGACAAGATGCCGAACCTGCTGCCTTTCCAGACCAAACTGGTGCAGAAACGCGAAAACCTCAGTGACTGGGATACCGACAGCGATGTGCTGTCACTGCTGGATGTGGTGCGCAATGTAAAACCAGATATTCTGATTGGCGTCTCAGGACAGACCGGGCTGTTTACGGAAGAGATCATCCGTGAGATGCATAAACACTGTCCGCGTCCGATCGTGATGCCGCTGTCTAACCCGACTTCACGCGTGGAAGCCACACCGCAGGACATTATCGCCTGGACCGAAGGTAACGCGCTGGTCGCCACCGGTAGCCCGTTTAATCCAGTGGTATGGAAAGATAAAATCTACCCTATCGCCCAGTGCAACAACGCCTTTATTTTCCCTGGCATCGGGCTGGGCGTTATTGCTTCCGGCGCGTCACGCATCACCGATGAGATGCTGATGTCGGCAAGTGAAACGCTTGCTCAGTATTCGCCGCTGGTGCTGAACGGCGAAGGTCTGGTACTGCCGGAACTGAAAGACATCCAGAAAGTCTCCCGCGCAATTGCGTTTGCGGTTGGCAAAATGGCGCAGCAGCAAGGCGTGGCGGTGAAAACGTCTGCCGAAGCTTTGCAACAAGCCATTGACGATAATTTCTGGCAAGCCGAATACCGCGATTACCGCCGTACCTCCATCTAAGCCTGCGCCCGGTAGTGAAGGCTACCGGGCAATTTTCCTCTCCCTTTTTCAGATCTCATCCATACTGGGTAGTGGCAAATAAATCTCATTTGCCTCACCTGCTATGCAGAACATCATCCGAAAAGGAGGAACTATGAAGGCTGCGGTTGTTACGAAGGATCATCATGTTGACGTTACGGATAAAACACTGCGCTCACTGAAACATGGCGAAGCCCTGCTGAAAATGGAGTGTTGTGGTGTATGTCATACCGATCTTCATGTTAAGAATGGCGATTTTGGTGACAAAACCGGCGTAATTCTGGGCCATGAAGGCATCGGTGCGGTGGCAGAAGTTGGCCCAGGTGTCACCTCATTAAAACCAGGCGATCGTGCCAGCGTGGCGTGGTTTTACGAAGGATGCGGTCATTGCGAATACTGTAACAGTGGTAACGAAACGCTCTGCCGTTCAGTTAAAAATGCCGGATACAGCGTTGATGGCGGGATGGCGGAAGAGTGCATCGTGGTTGCTGATTACGCAGTAAAAGTGCCAGATGGCCTGGATTCGGCTGCTGCCAGCAGCATTACCTGTGCGGGGGTCACCACCTACAAAGCGGTTAAACTGTCAAAAATTCGTCCCGGTCAGTGGATTGCTATCTACGGTCTTGGCGGTCTGGGTAACCTCGCCCTGCAATACGCGAAGAATGTCTTTAACGCCAAAGTGATCGCCATTGATGTCAATGATGAGCAGTTAAAACTGGCGACTGAAATGGGGGCAGATTTAGCGATTAACTCACGCACCGAAGACGCCGCCAAAATTGTGCAGGAGAAAGCGGGCGGTGCACACGCTGCGGTTGTTACAGCAGTAGCCAAAGCCGCATTTAACTCGGCGGTTGATGCCGTTCGTGCAGGCGGGCGTGTTGTGGCAGTCGGTCTGCCGCCGGAGTCCATGAGCCTGGACATCCCACGCCTTGTGCTGGATGGTATTGAAGTGGTCGGTTCACTGGTCGGCACGCGCCAGGATCTCACCGAAGCTTTCCAGTTTGCCGCCGAAGGCAAAGTGGTGCCGAAAGTCGCCCTGCGTCCGTTAGCGGACATCAACACCATCTTTACCGAGATGGAAGAAGGCAAAATCCGTGGCCGTATGGTGATTGATTTCCGCCGCTAAGAGGCCTTTGCTGCGACTGCCATATTCGGGTCGCAGCCTGTTTTGCGAGACGCTTTCCGCAATTTCACTCTTCTTCTTTTCCTCACCCATCTTTCCCCTCACAATTCGCGAAAACGTAGCGAAATTTGTTGCGCTGCACGGAACAATAGTGATAGCGTTCCTTTCGAGGGAACAAGGATGAAGAGATGATAATGAATTTCAGACACAAGGGATTGTGTGACTTGTTTCTTCTCGGCAAAACCTCCGGCGTTATACCGACGCAAGTCAAACGATTACGCCACCGACTCGCTGTGATTGATGCAGCAAGCTGTCTTGCTGATATCGATATGCCCGGTTACCGCCTACACCCGTTAAGCGGCGATCGCGATGGAATTTGGGCAATATCTGTCTCGGGCAACTGGCGAATCACGTTTGAGTTCGTCAATGGCGATGCATACATACTGGATTACGAGGACTATCACTAATGAAAATGGCCAATCATCCCCGCCCGGGGGACATTATTCAGGAATCACTGGACGAACTTAATGTCAGCCTGCGCGAGTTTGCCAGAGCAATGGAAATTGCTCCCTCAACGGCAAGCCGATTGCTGACCGGAAAAGCAGCTTTGACGCCAGAAATGGCAATTAAACTTTCCGTGGTGATCGGCAGTTCGCCGCAAATGTGGCTGAATCTGCAAAACGCCTGGAGTCTGGC
The DNA here is from genome assembly GCF_002965005.1 of Escherichia sp. MOD1-EC7011. Lineage (NCBI taxonomy): Bacteria > Pseudomonadati > Pseudomonadota > Gammaproteobacteria > Enterobacterales > Enterobacteriaceae > Escherichia > Escherichia sp. MOD1-EC7011. Next base: position 86,138 of record NZ_PTRD01000025.1, on the reverse strand, counting down.
TGAGGCGGAAAAGACGGTGGATGTGTCGCGACTGCGCCGTCTGGTTACGCAATAAAAAATGGCACCTTATAAAGCGCCATTTAAAACTGATGACAAACGCAACATTGCCTGATGCGCTACGCTTATCAGGCCTACAAGTTCACTGCAATCTATTGGATTTGAAGGGTTTGTAGGCCGGATAAGGCGTTCACGCCGCATCCGGCATGAACAAAGCCTACGTTGTCTACAATATGAAAATGACGCCTTTTACAGCGCCATTTTCAGCTTAAAGTTCAAAAGAGATTATATCCCTTCTTCACTCTCTTTTTTCGCTTCTGCCTTCTCGATTTCACGATACCAGCGCGGATGGTGTTTCTTCGCCCAGCGACGGCTCACCTTCCCTTCGATCATCCCTTTAATCGACCCTTTCACCCAGAATGCCATATACATATGGATCAGGATGGCGTGGATCAGGATGATACCGGCAGCCGCGTGGATCAGCAGGCTGTAGCGAACAACCTGCATCGGGAAGTACTGCGCAAAGTACGGACGCCAGATAATCACCCCGGTCACCAGCAGCACGAAAATCATGCTCATGATCGACCAGAACATCATCTTCTGCCCGGCGTTGTACTTACCAACATCCGCCACTTTGTGCTCATTGCCTTTTAATACTTCGACAATGTTCAACAGCCACGGAATATCTTTCTTATCCGGGATGTTGTGATGCACAAAGCGGAAGAACATAAACATCAGCGCAACGAAAATCGCAATGCCGAAGAACGGGTGCAAAATGCGTCCCATCTGCGGCGTACCGAAGGTTTGCGTCAGCCATTGCAGCGTCGGGAAGAAGAACGAAATCCCGGACAGCGCCACCAGGAAGAAGCAAATCACCACGGTCCAGTGACAGGCGCGATCAATAAATTTGGTGCGCACAATCATTTTCGACTTACTCATGATGCTCCTCCTCGTCATCGTCCACTTCCTTATTCGGGCCAATACCGATGTAGTGGAAAATCAACCCGGCAAAAGTGGCAATAAAGCCAGCCGCTGCCAGCGGTTTCAACGCGCCTTTCCACAGGCTTACCGAGGTATCGATCTTCGGATCTTTCGGCAGACCATGATACAGCTCCGGCTGATCGGCGTGATGCAGCACGTACATAACGTGCGTACCACCGACCCCTTCCGGGTTGTAGACGCCAGCATGTTCGTAACCACGCGCTTTCAGTTTCGCCACGCGCTGTTCCGCCAGCTCCAGCATCTCCTTCTTGGTGCCGAAGTGGATAGCCCCGGTCGGACAGGTTTTCACACAAGCCGGTTCCTGGCCGACGCTGACGCGATCGACGCAGAGCGTGCATTTATATACCCGGTTATCCTCTTTGTTGAGGCGCGGAATATTAAACGGACACCCGGCAATGCAGTAACCACAGCCGATGCAGTTTTCCGACTGGAAATCGACAATCCCGTTAGCGTACTGAATGATTGCACCAGCAGACGGGCACGCCTTCAGGCAGCCCGGATCTTCACAGTGCATACAGCCATCTTTACGGATCAGCCACTCCAGTTTGCCGTTCTGTTCGGTTTCGCTAAAGCGCATCACCGTCCAGGACTTGGCGCTCAGATCGGCGGGGTTATCATAAACCCCGACGCAGTGCCCCACTTCATCACGGATGTCGTTCCACTCCGAACACGCCACCTGACAGGCTTTACAGCCGATACAGGTGGAAACGTCGATAAGTTTCGCGACTTCTGCTTTGTAATCACGCACCTGAGAAGGCGGCGTGATGGAGTTAGTTGCGGACCTTTTGATAATGTCCTGCGTTTCCATAGCCATCTGTTCGCCCCCTTACGCCTTCTCGATGTTTACTAAGAACGCTTTATATTCCGGCGTTTGCGAGTTTGCATCACCGACATTTGGCGTCAGAGTGTTAGCGATATAACCTTTACGCGCGACACCCTCAAAGCCCCAGTGGATTGGAATACCCACCGTTTCAACCTGCTGACCGTTTACATTCAGCGGTTTCAGACGGCGCGTTACCACAGCCACCGCGCGGATAAAGCCACGCTTGCTGGAGACAGTGACACGGTCACCATTGGCAATGCCTTTCGCCGCCGCCAGCGTTTCGCTAATCTCCACAAACTGTTCCGGCTGGGCGATTGCGTTGAGCAATGCGTGCTTGGTCCAGGTGTGGAAGTGCTCGGTCAGACGATAGGTCGTACCCACATACGGGAACTGCTCTTTTTTACCCATCCGCAGCGCGTCTTGTTCATACAGACGAACAACCGGGTTAGAAACCACGTTCGGATGCAGCGGGTTAGTTCCCAGCGGCGTTTCAATTGGCTCGTAGTGTTCCGGGAACGGACCTTCCGCCATTTTGTTAATGGCAAACAGGCGTCCCATCCCTTCCGGCTGCATGATAAACGGCCCGGTTGGCGTACCCGGCGCGGCATTGCCGAAGTCAGGAATATCGTTACCCGTCCACTTGCTGCCGTTCCACTGGATCAGCATTCGTTTCGGATCCCACGGTTTACCGTTGATATCCGCTGAAGCACGGTTGTACAGCACGCGACGGTTGAGCGGCCACGCCCAGGCCCATCCCAGCGTGTTCCCCAGACCGGACGGGTCGGAGTTATCACGGTTGGCCATCTGGTTGCCCTGCTCTGTCCAGCTACCGGTGTAGATCCAGCAAGAAGATGCGGTTGTACCGTCATCACGCAGATGCGCAAAGCTACTCAGCAACTGACCTTTCTTCGCAATCAGCACGCCATTGGCATCATAGAGATCTTCCAGCGCATAGCCGTTGTTCTCTTTTGCCACTTCGTCAGACTGCGGCTCGTGCGGTTGCTTGTAGTTCCAGCTCATTTTCATCAGCGGTTCTACGCCTTTACCACCTTCAGCTTTGTACAGCTCGCGCAGGTGATGGTAGATACCCGCCAGAATTTCGCCGTCGTTACGCGCTTCGCCTGGTGCGTCCTGGCCTTTCCAGTGCCACTGCAACCAGCGTCCGGAGTTGGCGATAGAACCATCTTCTTCAGCAAAGCAGGTCGAAGGCAGGCGGAATACTTCAGTCTGGATAGACGCCGGATCGACATCGTTCGACTCGCCGTGGTTCTGCCAGAAAGTAGACGTTTCAGTCACCAGCGGATCGATAACCACCATGTACTTCAGCTTACTCAGGCAGCTAACCACTTTGTTTTTGTCCGGGAAGGACGCAACCGGGTTAAAGCCCTGGCAGAAATAACCGCTGACCTTGCCTTCGTCCATCATGTTGAAATACTTGATGACGTCGTAGGTCTGGTCCCACTTCGGCAGCCAGTCGTAGCCCCAGTTATTCTCTTTCTGCGCGGCATCGCCGTAGAAAGATTTCATCAGGCTAACGAAGAACTTCGGATAGTTGCTCCAGTAGTTCACCTGATCAGCCAGCGTCGCTTTCGGCGTGTTCGCTTCCAGATAAGACTGCAAATCGACCTGTTTTTCTGACGGCAGCGTCAGATAACCCGGCAGGCTGGTAGAGAGCAGACCTAAGTCGGTCAGACCCTGAATGTTGGAGTGACCACGCAGTGCGTTCACGCCGCCGCCAGCCATACCCATGTTGCCGAGCAGCAACTGGATCATCGCCATAGTACGGATGTTCTGCGCACCGACGGTGTGCTGCGTCCAGCCCAGCGCGTACAGGAAGGTGGTTGTGCGATCCGGTGCGCTGGTGGAGGCCAGCACTTCACACACTTTCAGGAAGTCGGCTTTTGGCGTACCGCAGATGTTTTCCACGACGTCCGGCGTATAGCGGGAAACGTGCTCTTTTAGCAGGTTCCACACACAGCGCGGATGAGTCAGCGTGTCATCGCGTTTCGCATAGCCGTTTTCATCGAACTGATAGTTCCAGGACGATTTATCGTACTGGCGTTTTTCAGCGTCATAACCGCTGAACAGACCGTCTTCGAAAGCAAAATCATCACGCACCAGCAGGCTGGCGTTGGTGTAATGCTTAACGTATTCGGCATTGATTTTGTTGTTTTCGATCAGGTAGCGCAAAACGCCAGACAGGAACGTAATGTCCGTACCGGAACGAATAGGTGCGTAAATATCCGCCACAGAAGCGGTACGCGTAAAACGGGGATCGACAACGATCAGGGTTGCATCGTTGTTATTTTTCGCTTCCATCGCCCAGCGGAAACCGACGGGATGCGCTTCAGCAGCGTTACCGCCCATCACCATCACGACGTTAGCGTTTTTGATATCCACCCAGTGGTTGGTCATCGCACCGCGACCAAATGTTGGAGCAAGACTTGCTACCGTTGGTCCGTGTCAGACGCGCGCCTGGTTGTCTACCGCCAGCATCCCGAGGGAGCGGGCAAATTTTTGGGTCAGCATCCCGGTTTCGTTGCTGGCGCCGGAGGCACACAGCATACCGGTAGAAAGCCAACGGTTTACCGTTACGCCCTGCTCGTTCTTTTCAATAAAGTTAGCGTCACGGTCAGCTTTCATCAGCTTCGCAATACGGGAGAATGCTTCTTCCCAGCTAATGCGCTGCCATTTGTCAGAACCAGGCGCACGATATTCCGGGTAACGCAGACGGTTTTCGCTGTTGACGTAATCCAGCAAACCGGCCCCTTTCGGGCACAGCGCACCACGACTTACCGGATGATCCGGGTCACCTTCAATGTGATAAATCGCTTCTCTGGCGTTTTTCGCGCCATCACCCAGGCTATACATCAATAGCCCGCAACCTACGGAACAGTATGTGCAGGTGTTACGGATCTCTTTAGCGCGTAATAATTTGTAGTTTCGCGCCTGAGCCAGTGCTTGCTTCGGGGCAAAGCCCAATGCCGCTACTGTTGTTCCCGCCATACCGCCCGCGCAGATTTTAAAAAATTGTCTGCGACTGACGTCCATTGCTTTCCTCTTTTTTCAGGGGTATTACTGCGCGAGAAAACTAACAGTAAAATTCTGAATCTTTTTGCGCGAAATCAAAAAGAACACGTGTTTGCCACAAAATAATCCGCCTGCGCAAATTGACCTACCTCAATGGCGGTAGAAAAACACACCACTGCCTGACAGGCCGGTTAAAAAAATGCTATAAATTTCAGCTTAATTTTTAACGGCAAGAGAGACTAAACAACGCGCATGACACGACAAAAAGCAACGCTCATAGGGCTAATCGCGATCGTCCTGTGGAGCACCATGGTAGGATTGATTCGCGGTGTCAGCGAGGGGCTCGGCCCGGTCGGTGGTGCGGCGGCGATTTATTCATTAAGCGGGCTGCTGTTAATCTTCACCGTTGGATTCCCGCGTATCCGGCAGATCCCGAAAGGCTATTTACTTGCTGGCAGCGTATTGTTCGTGAGTTATGAAATCTGCCTCGCGCTTTCCTTAGGTTATGCTGCTACCCGCCATCAGGCGATAGAAGTAGGCATGGTGAACTATTTATGGCCCAGCCTGACGATACTTTTCGCCATTCTTTTTAATGGTCAGAAAACAAACTGGCTGATTATTCCCGGATTGCTTTTAGCTTTGATGGGTGTCTGTTGGGTATTAGGCGGCGACAACGGGCTACAATATGATGAAATCATCAATAATATTACCACCAGTCCATTAAGTTATTTTTTGGCGTTTATTGGTGCGTTTATCTGGGCAGCTTATTGCACAGTCACGAATAAATATGCCCGTGGATTTAACGGCATTACTGTTTTCGTTCTTCTGACGGGGGCAAGTCTATGGATTTACTATTTTATAACGCCACAACCAGAGATGGTTTTTAGCTTTCCTGTCATCGTTAAACTCATATCTGCGGCATTTACTTTAGGATTTGCTTACGCCGCCTGGAATGTCGGTATTTTACATGGCAACGTAACGATTATGGCGGTTGGTTCTTATTTTACGCCTGTACTTTCTTCTGCTCTGGCTGCCGTGCTACTCAACGCACCGCTATCGTTCTCATTCTGGCAAGGCGCACTCATGGTCTGTGGCGGCTCTCTGCTCTGTTGGCTGGCGACACGTCACCGATAAGTTTCATGCTGCAACAAAGTTCGTTCAGGGTATGCGGATTGAAATATTAGTGAAGGCAATGATATATCTTTGTTACATTCAGTAACACATAACCCTTCAGATAATCCGCATTCTCACCGCGCGGCTGCGCTTTCTTATCTATTCTTTCAGTCAGTATCTCACCTGATTCTCTTAATTCTAAAAGTGGGTCATCGCGCCCAACGTCCTGTCTTTCTTTTTTTCATTACCAACGTGTGCATGTGAGGAAGAATATGGCACTGCAAAATGAGAAAAGTAATCGTTATCTTTTGCGCGACTGGAAGCCAGAAAATCCGGCCTTCTGGGAAAATAAAGGAAAACATATAGCACGAAGAAATCTCTGGATATCAGTCAGTTGTTTACTTCTTGCATTCTGTGTCTGGATGTTATTTAGCGCAGTCACCGTTAATCTCAATAAAATTGGCTTTAATTTTACGACCGATCAGCTTTTTTTATTAACCGCATTACCCTCCGTTTCTGGCGCATTATTACGTGTCCCCTACTCCTTTATGGTGCCTATATTTGGTGGGCGTCGCTGGACTGTTTTTAGTACCGCGCTCCTGATTATTCCCTGCGTCTGGCTCGGTATTGCCGTACAAAATCCCCATACTCCTTTTGGAATATTTATTGTTATTGCCTTGCTGTGTGGTTTCGCTGGCGCGAATTTTGCTTCCAGTATGGGCAATATCAGTTTTTTCTTCCCGAAAGCAAAACAAGGTAGCGCATTAGGGATTAATGGCGGATTAGGCAATTTAGGCGTCAGCGTGATGCAACTGGTTGCGCCACTGGTGATTTTTGTTCCGGTATTTGCCTTTCTCGATGTTAATGGCGTACCGCAGGCCGATGGCTCGTTGATGTCGCTGGCAAACGCCGCATGGATTTGGGTGCCACTGCTGGCAATTGCCACTATCGCCGCCTGGTTTGGGATGAACGATATCGCCAGTTCACGCGCGTCAATTGCCGACCAGTTGCCCGTTTTACAACGTCTGCATCTCTGGCTGTTGAGTCTGCTCTATCTCGCCACCTTCGGTTCGTTTATCGGTTTTTCCGCTGGTTTTGCCATGCTGGCGAAAACTCAGTTCCCGGATGTGAATATACTGCAACTGGCGTTCTTTGGGCCGTTTATCGGCGCGATTGCCCGGTCAGTTGGCGGTGCTATCTCCGATAAATTTGGCGGCGTGCGGGTGACGCTTATCAACTTTATTTTTATGGCGCTTTTCAGTGCCCTGTTGTTCCTCACTCTGCCTGGTACAGGTTCCGGCAATTTCATCGCATTTTTCGTCGTGTTTATGGGGTTGTTCCTGACAGCGGGTCTGGGTAGTGGCTCCACCTTCCAGATGATTGCTGTCATCTTCCGCCAGATAACCATTTATCGCGTCAAGATGAAAGGTGGCAGCGATGATGAAGCGCAGCGAGAAGCGATCACCGAAACGGCGGCGGCGCTGGGCTTTATCTCAGCCATTGGCGCAGTTGGCGGCTTTTTTATTCCGCAGGCGTTTGGCATGTCGCTGAATATGACAGGCTCTCCGGTGGGCGCGATGAAAGTGTTTTTAATCTTTTACATCATCTGTGTACTGCTGACCTGGCTGGTCTATGGTCGGCGGAAGTTTAGCCAAAAATAAGAGATCGATGCCTGATGCGACGTGTCGCACCCGTAGGTCGGATAAGGCGTTTATGCCGCATCTGACAAGGCATCAGATCCCAAATCATTCCTGGAGCAGGAGTCATGTCATGAGTAAACTTTTGGATCGCTTTCGCTACTTCAAACAAAAGGGCGAAACTTTTGCCGATGGTCACGGACAGGTGATGCATAGCAACCGCGACTGGGAGGACAGCTATCGCCAGCGTTGGCAGTTCGACAAAATCGTGCGCTCCACCCACGGCGTTAACTGTACCGGCTCCTGTAGCTGGAAAATCTACGTTAAAAACGGCCTGGTGACCTGGGAAATTCAGCAGACCGACTACCCACGCACTCGCCCTGACCTGCCCAATCATGAACCACGCGGCTGCCCGCGTGGCGCAAGTTACTCCTGGTATCTCTACAGTGCCAACCGCCTGAAATACCCGCTAATTCGTAAACGGCTGATTGAACTGTGGCGCGAAGCACTTAAACAACACAGCGATCCGGTACTGGCGTGGGCATCAATTATGAATGACCCGCAAAAGTGCCTGAGCTACAAGCAGGTACGCGGACGCGGTGGGTTTATCCGCTCCAACTGGCAGGAACTGAATCAACTGATTGCTGCCGCTAATGTCTGGACCATCAAAACTTACGGCCCTGATCGCGTTGCCGGTTTCTCGCCGATCCCGGCGATGTCGATGATTTCTTACGCCGCCGGAACACGCTATCTGTCACTGCTAGGCGGCACCTGCTTAAGTTTCTATGACTGGTATTGCGACCTGCCGCCCGCCTCGCCGATGACCTGGGGCGAACAAACCGACGTACCGGAATCCGCCGACTGGTATAACTCCAGCTACATCATCGCATGGGGGTCTAACGTACCGCAGACGCGCACGCCAGACGCTCACTTCTTTACCGAAGTGCGCTACAAAGGCACCAAAACTATCGCCATTACCCCGGACTACTCGGAAGTAGCAAAACTGTGCGACCAGTGGCTGGCGCCAAAGCAAGGCACCGATAGCGCGCTGGCAATGGCGATGGGCCATGTGATCTTAAAAGAGTTCCACCTCGATAACCCCAGCGACTACTTTATCAACTACTGCCGCCGCTACAGCGATATGCCGATGCTGGTAATGCTGGAACCGCGCGACGATGGCAGCTACGTTCCCGGACGGATGATACGGGCATCCGATCTGGTTGACGGGCTGGGCGAAAACAACAATCCGCAGTGGAAAACCGTGGCGTTTAATACCGCTGGAGAACTGGTGGTGCCGAACGGTTCGATTGGTTTTCGCTGGGGAGAAAAAGGCAAATGGAATCTGGAATCCATTGCCGCAGGTTCAGAAACCGAATTGTCGTTAACCCTGCTCGGTCAACACGACGCTGTTGCTGGCGTGGCTTTTCCCTACTTTGGCGGCATTGAAAACCCGCATTTTCGCAGCGTAAAACACGATCCGATTCTGGTACGCCAGCTTCCGGTGAAAAATCTGACGCTCGCCGATGGCAGTGTCTGTCCGGTGGTCAGCGTTTATGATCTGGTGCTAGCAAATTACGGTCTTGATCGCGGGCTGGAATACGAAAACAGCGCGAAAGATTACGCTGAAATCAAAGCCTACACGCCGGCATGGGGCGAGCAAATTACCGGCGTGCCGCGCCAGTATATTGAAACCATCGCCCGTGAATTTGCCGATACCGCCCATAAAACCCACGGACGTTCGATGATTATCCTCGGTGCTGGTGTTAACCACTGGTATCACATGGATATGAACTATCGGGGAATGATCAATATGTTGATCTTCTGCGGTTGTGTTGGGCAAAGCGGCGGGGGCTGGGCACACTATGTCGGCCAGGAAAAACTGCGTCCGCAAACCGGTTGGTTACCACTGGCCTTTGCGCTTGACTGGAACCGCCCACCGCGCCAGATGAACAGCACCTCATTTTTTTACAATCACTCAAGCCAGTGGCGCTATGAAAAAGTCACCGCTCAGGAATTGCTCTCACCGCTCGCCGATGCCAGTAAATACAGCGGTCATCTGATTGATTTCAACGTTCGCGCCGAACGCATGGGCTGGCTACCTTCTGCGCCGCAGTTGGGGCGTAATCCGCTCACGTTGAAAGCTGAAGCCGACAAGGCCGGATTATCACCCACTGAATTTACCGCTCAGGCGCTGAAATCGGGTGATTTGCGTATGGCCTGCGAGCAGCCAGATAACGGCAGCAATCATCCGCGTAACCTGTTTGTCTGGCGTTCTAACCTGCTTGGCTCCTCCGGCAAAGGCCATGAGTATATGCAGAAATATCTGCTGGGTACGGAAAGCGGTATTCAGGGGAAAGAACTTGGGCTGACGGAGGGAATTCAACCGGAAGAAGTCGAGTGGCAAACCGCCGCGATAGAGGGCAAGCTCGACCTGCTGGTGACGCTCGACTTCCGCATGTCCAGCACTTGTTTATTCTCCGATATCGTCTTGCCCACCGCGACCTGGTACGAAAAAGACGATATGAATACCTCGGATATGCATCCGTTTATTCATCCACTTTCTGCGGCGGTCGATCCCGCCTGGGAATCACGCAGCGACTGGGAAATCTACAAAGGTATCGCCAAAGCATTTTCGCAAGTCTGCGTGGGGCATCTTGGCAAAGAAACAGATATTGTACTGCAACCGTTATTGCACGACTCTCCGGCAGAACTCTCCCAACCATGTGAAGTGCTCGACTGGCGCAAAGGCGAATGCGACCTAATCCCAGGTAAGACCGCGCCGAATATTGTGGCGGTGGAGCGCGACTACCCTGCTACCTATGAACGTTTTACCTCGCTGGGGCCGTTGATGGACAAACTTGGCAACGGCGGTAAAGGGATTTCGTGGAATACCCAGGATGAAATCGATTTCCTCGGCAAACTCAATTACACCAAACGCGATGGCCCGGCACAGGGGCGTCCGCTGATTGACACCGCCATTGATGCATCAGAGGTCATTCTGGCGCTGGCACCGGAAACCAACGGCCATGTAGCGGTAAAAGCCTGGCAGGCGCTGGGCGAGATCACCGGGCGCGAACATACTCATCTGGCGCTACACAAAGAGGATGAGAAGATTCGCTTTCGCGATATTCAGGCGCAACCACGTAAAATCATTTCCAGCCCCACCTGGTCCGGTCTGGAAAGCGATCACGTCTCCTATAACGCGGGATACACCAACGTTCACGAGTTAATTCCGTGGCGCACGCTGTCGGGACGCCAGCAGCTCTATCAGGATCATCCCTGGATGCGCGCCTTTGGTGAAAGCCTGGTGGCTTATCGCCCGCCTATCGACACCCGCAGTGTCAGTGAAATGCGCCAGATCCCGCCAAACGGCTTCCCGGAAAAAGCACTTAACTTCCTGACGCCGCACCAGAAATGGGGCATTCACTCTACCTACAGTGAAAACCTGCTAATGCTGACGCTCTCGCGCGGCGGGCCGATTGTCTGGATCAGCGAAACCGATGCCCGCGAACTGACCATTGTTGATAACGACTGGGTGGAAGTGTTTAACGCCAACGGTGCGCTGACGGCTCGTGCGGTAGTCAGTCAGCGAGTGCCGCCGGGCATGACCATGATGTATCACGCCCAGGAGCGCATTATGAATATCCCTGGTTCAGAAGTGACCGGTATGCGCGGCGGCATTCATAACTCGGTCACCCGCGTTTGCCCGAAACCGACGCATATGATTGGCGGTTACGCGCAACTGGCCTGGGGCTTTAACTACTACGGCACCGTCGGCTCGAACCGCGATGAGTTCATCATGATCCGTAAGATGAAAAACGTTAACTGGCTGGACGATGAAGGTCGCGATCAGGTACAGGAGGCGAAAAAATGAAAATACGTTCGCAAGTCGGCATGGTGCTTAACCTCGATAAATGTATCGGCTGCCACACCTGTTCGGTGACCTGTAAAAACGTCTGGACCGGGCGCGAAGGCATGGAGTACGCATGGTTTAACAACGTCGAAACCAAACCGGGCATTGGTTATCCGAAAAACTGGGAAGATCAGGAAGAATGGCAAGGCGGCTGGGTACGTGATGTGAATGGCAAGATCCGCCCGCGCCTGGGCAGCAAGATGGGCGTAATAACTAAAATCTTCGCCAACCCGGTGATACCGCAGATTGACGACTACTACGAACCTTTCACCTTCGACTACGAACATTTGCATAGCGCGCCGGAAGGTAAACACATTCCCACTGCCCGCCCACGTTCGCTGATTGACGGCAAACGGATGGACAAAGTGATCTGGGGGCCAAACTGGGAAGAATTGCTGGGCGGCGAGTTTGAAAAACGCGCCCGCGACCGCAACTTCGAAGCCATGCAAAAGGAGATGTACGGTCAGTTTGAAAACACTTTCATGATGTACCTGCCGCGCCTTTGCGAACACTGCCTCAACCCCAGCTGCGTGGCGACCTGCCCCAGCGGCGCTATCTACAAACGCGAAGAAGACGGCATTGTGCTGATCGATCAGGATAAATGTCGTGGCTGGCGCTTGTGCATTAGCGGTTGTCCGTACAAAAAAATCTACTTCAACTGGAAAAGCGGCAAGTCGGAAAAATGCATCTTCTGTTATCCGCGAATTGAGTCCGGTCAGCCCACGGTCTGCTCCGAAACCTGCGTGGGGCGCATTCGTTATCTTGGTGTACTGCTCTACGACGCCGACCGCATCGAGGAAGCAGCGAGCACCGAGCGCGAAGTTGATCTCTATGAACGCCAGTGCGAAGTGTTCCTCGATCCGCACGATCCATCAGTGATCGAAGAAGCCCTGAAACAAGGTATCCCGCAAAACGTGATTGAGGCCGCCCAGCGTTCGCCGGTTTACAAAATGGCAATGGACTGGAAACTGGCGCTACCGTTGCACCCGGAATATCGCACCCTGCCGATGGTCTGGTACGTGCCGCCGCTGTCGCCGATTCAGTCTTACGCCGACGCGGGCGGACTGCCCAAAAGCGAAGGCGTACTTCCCGCCATCGAAAGCCTGCGTATTCCGGTGCAATACCTCGCCAATATGTTGAGTGCGGGCGATACCGGTCCTGTACTGCGGGCGCTGAAACGGATGATGGCAATGCGCCACTATATGCGTTCGCAAACCGTAGAAGGTGTAACTGATACCCGCGCGATCGACGAAGTCGGGTTGAGCGTCGCCCAGGTGGAAGATATGTATCGCTATCTCGCTATCGCCAACTATGAAGATCGGTTTGTCATTCCGACCAGTCATCGGGAAATGGCGGGCGACGCCTTCGGTGAACGCAACGGCTGCGGCTTTACTTTTGGCGACGGTTGCCACGGCTCTGATACTAAATTCAATCTGTTCAACAGTAGCCGAATCGATGCCATCGACATTACCGAAGTACGCAATAAAGCGGAGGGCGAATAATGCAAATCCTCAAAGTGATCGGCTTGTTGATGGAGTATCCGGACGAGCTGCTATGGGAGAACAAAGACGACGCGCTGGCGCTGATTCGCCACGACGCGCCGATGCTCACCGATTTCACCTGCGACCTGCTTAATGCGCCGCTGCTGGATAAACAGGCTGAATGGTGTGAAGTGTTTGACCGTGGACGCACCACTTCGCTGCTGCTATTTGAACATGTTCATGCCGAGTCACGCGATCGCGGTCAGGCAATGGTGGATCTGCTGGCGGAGTATGAAAAAGTCGGCCTGCAACTAAATTGTCGCGAGTTGCCTGATTATCTGCCTTTGTATCTGGAGTATTTAAGTGTGCTACCCGACAACCAGGCTAAAGAAGGTTTGCTCAACGTTGCGCCAATCCTCGCCCTGCTCGGCGGGCGCTTAAAACAACGTGAGGCGCCGTGGTATCCGTTGTTTGACGCCCTGCTGCATCTGGCGGGAAGTACACTCTCAAGTGACAGTGTCACAAAACAGATACGCAGCGAGGAGCGCGACGACACCCGTCAGGCACTGGATGCCGTGTGGGAAGAGGAACAGGTGAAGTTTATTGAAGATAACGCCACGGCGTGTGACAGCTCGCCGCTTAATCAATATCAGCGACGCTTTAGTCAGGATGTCGCACCGCAGTATGTGGACATCAGTGCGGGAGGTGGGAAATGATTCAGTATCTGAACGTCTTTTTTTACGATATCTACCCGTACTTGTGTGGCACGGTTTTTATCCTCGGAAGCTGGTTGCGCTACGATTACGGGCAGTACACCTGGCGTGCCTCCTCAAGCCAGATGTTGGATAAACGCGGAATGGTGCTGTGGTCGAACTTGTTCCATATCGGTATTCTGGGGATCTTCTTCGGTCATCTGTTCGGCATGTTAACGCCGCACTGGATGTACGCGTGGTTCCTTCCGGTGGCGGTAAAACAGCAGATGGCGATGATCCTCGGCGGTATTTGCGGGGTGTTGACGCTGATTGGCGGTGCGGGGTTGCTGGTGCGCCGTTTAACGAATCCGCGTATCAGGGCGACGTCTTCTGGTGCGGATATCCTGATCCTCGCCATTTTGTTAATTCAGTGCATTCTTGGGTTAACCACCATTCCCTTTTCAGCACAACATCCGGACGGCAGTGAAATGATGAAGCTGGTGGGATGGGCGCAAAGCATCGTCACTTTCCAGGGCGGCGCATCGACGCATCTTGATGGCGTAGCTTATATCTTCCGCGTTCATTTGGTGTTGGGAATGACCATCTTCCTGCTCTTCCCGTTCACCCGACTGGTGCATGTATGGAGCGCACCGTTTGAGTACTTTACCCGCAGGTATCAGATTGTGCGCTCACGGCGATAATTCTCATGCCGGCCGGATAGCCTTTCGCTCTCCGGCCGATTGCAGGCTATGATAGTTCTCCAGCCACAGGAGAACAGTAATGAAACCGCAGATTTACCACGTCGATGCTTTTACCTCTCAACCGTTTCGCGGCAATTCTGCCGGTGTTGTATTCCCTGCCGATAATCTTAGCGAAGCACAAATGCAACTTATCGCCCGCGAGTTAGGCCATTCGGAAACGGCTTTTCTGCTGCGCAGTGACGACAGCGATGTACACATTCGCTACTTTACGCCAATGGTTGAAGTGCCAATTTGCGGTCACGCGACGGTAGCAGCGCACTATGTACGTTCAAAGGTATTGGGTTTGGGAAATTGCACCGTCTGGCAAACATCGTTGGCGGGAAAGCACCGTGTCACTATCGAAAAACAAAACGGTGATTATCGTATTTCTCTGGAGCAAGGCACGCCGGGCTTTGAACCGCCGCTGGAAGGTGAAGCTCGCGCGGCAATTATCAACGCGCTCCATCTCACTGAAGACGATATTTTGCCAGGCTTGCCAATTCAGGTGGCAACAACAGGACACTCAAAAGTGATGATCCCGTTGAAACCGGAAGTGGATATCGACGCCCTTTCGCCTGACCTTGCTGCGCTGACCGCTATCAGTAAACAGATTGGCTGCAATGGTTTCTTCCCCTTCCAGATCCGCCCAGGCAAAAACGAAACCGATGGTCGCATGTTCTCGCCTGCGATTGGTATTGTGGAAGATCCGGTGACCGGCAATGCCAATGGCCCAATGGGCGCATGGTTAGTGCATCACAACGTATTGCCCCACGATGGCAACGTGTTGTGTGTTAAAGGCCATCAGGGGCGAGCTCTGGGGCGTGACGGCGTGATTGATGTGACGGTGACTATTCGGGACAACCAACCGGAGAAAGTCACCATTTCTGGCACAGCGGTGATTTTGTTTCATGCCGAATGGGCCATTGATCTCTGAAACCGTTGCCGGTTCCAATTGCCTGATGCGCTTCGCTTATCAGACCTACAAGCGTGAATCTGTTGGCTAATTTAGTCCGGATAAGGCGTTTACGCCGCATCCGGCACAAACTATTTCCCTGCCTCCGGATGTGTGTCGAACGCTGCCATCACCAGTGCCAGTTCATCCACGGTAAACCCATGTTTCGCATCATCCAC
This sequence comes from Escherichia sp. MOD1-EC7011, assembly GCF_002965005.1. NCBI lineage: Bacteria > Pseudomonadati > Pseudomonadota > Gammaproteobacteria > Enterobacterales > Enterobacteriaceae > Escherichia > Escherichia sp. MOD1-EC7011. The sequence goes on along the minus strand of NZ_PTRD01000025.1, from coordinate 70,579 downwards.
GCCCAGCCCAAATTGTTCCTGCATCACGGCATATAACGACGCCACATCCGGTAGATTCCGCTGATCCACCGCGTGCCCATTTTCATAATGGGTGAAATGGAAATTGGTCAGCGTCAGCTTGCCACCGTCCGGCAAATGGCGGCACATCAACAGATGATGGCGAAAATGCGACTGCGGCCAGTGCGCCGACCAGAAATTGCCCATCACATAATCACTTTGTTGCTGCTCGCAGAGATCAAAACGGTACATCGACTGCCAGTGCTGATGATGATTAAACTGCAAAACCCAGTTATCACCCTCCTGCAACAACCGATACTCTCCGTGTGGCGTGGTTTGCGCGATATCCGGCACTAAACGGATTGGCGCGGTCAGCGTCTGACCACCAAAACCGACGTCGGCAATCCATTGTTCACCCTTCAGTTCTACTAACAACAGACGGTGCGTGCGCGGCGGCAACGATGGTGGGTTAGATAACACCACACGACCTAACAAACTGCGAACGTTAAATCCCAGCTCACGTAACACTCGCTCAAACACACCATTCTGCTCAAAACAGTAACCGCCACGTCGCGCAGTCACCAGCTTCTCTTCAAGCGATTGATCATCAAGCTGGATTTCTCTCGGCAGCAAAACGTCGAGATTTTCAAATGGAATAGTGCAATTGTGTTTCAGGTGTAATGCTCGTAGCGTATCGATATTGACCGCAGCAGCACCCGTCCAGCGAATACGGGCAAAATAGTGATTCAGAATGGGCGTCATCAGGCGTTTCCCTTAGTGGTTTTCTCAATTTATAACCTGGAATGGACGCCACACCGGCTATTTTGTGCGATCGCGGACAAGCATCACGTTCGCAAATCGCCAATCCCGTTAATTTCGTTACTTATTGCGTTACGAGCTACGCTTTTAAAACCACTTTCTTAGCGAGGCGATACCGTGAGCCAATTTATTCCCGTTGAGTTGCATCATGCCAGCCGTCTGTTAAACCACGGCCCTACCGTCCTGATCACCAGTTTCGATGAGCAATCCCAGCGACGTAACATTATGGCTGCGGCCTGGTCGATGCCCGTGGAGTTCGAACCACCACGCGTGGCAATTGTGGTCGATAAATCGACATGGTCACGGGAGTTGATTGAACGTAGTGGCATGTTTGGCATTGTGATCCCAGGCGTCGCAGCAACAAACTGGACGTGGGCAGTGGGCAGCATTTCTGGGCGTGATGAAGATAAGTTTAACTGTTATGGCATTCCGGTTGTGAAAGGTCCGGTGCTTGGCTTGCCGGTGGTCGAAAAGAAATGTCTGGCATGGATGGAGTGCCGCTTGCTTCCCGCGACTTCTGCGCAAGAAAAATACGACACGCTGTTTGGCGAAGTGGTATCAGCAGCGGCAGACGCTCGTGTTTTTGTCGAAGGCCGCTGGCAATTTGATGACGATAAACTCAATACGCTACATCATTTAGGCGCTGGCACCTTTGTTACCAGCGGCAAGCGTGTTACGGCTGGTTAAGCAATTACATGCTGTAACCGGGTTTCTTTATCAAAGTCTCCATTTGGGGCGCGATTTCGGCGTCCCAGACAGCTTGCCACGATTCCGGTTGTATCTGGTGTAGGGCAATGCTTATCGAACTTTCTTTACTGTTCAGATGGCGAATAATGACGTCGGTAATCTCCGCCGCCAGTGCCGTTTTTTGTTGTTCATCCAATTCACGGGGAAAACATTTAATGTCTATGTGCGGCATTGTTGTGCTCCTTTTTAAAGACTGCCAGCAAATTTAGCACAAGCCGAAAACGTCATGTGTTATTTGATGCGAAATGATGTGCGATATATACGCCGTCACTTTAATAACATACATATACTATTAGCTTCCGCGCCAATAAGCACCCGTCCTGTAACATACAGAATCTATTCTTTATTTATTATCATATTAAGAAAATTCACGACATCCAGCTTGCTGATTTATTAATGCCAATTATAGTTATTCTTGCCCTCAATCATAATTTTCAATCGTAATATCCTTTCTTTTATAAAGTCTTTCTGGAGACACTTGCGATGCAGCTTAACCATATTGCTAAAAGTCTGCTAGTCATGGGATTATTCACAACAAGTTCACTTCCTCTCATCGCAGCAGAAGCGCCCAAAGAGGCCTCCGCTGCCACCCAACAAGCGAATAACGCACTTTATAGTCAATTGCCGTTTTCCGATAACAGCGATTTTGCTGATGCTCATAAAGGTTTTATTGCTCCTTTACCTCAGGAAGTGATTAAGGGTGAACAAGGGAATGTAATCTGGAACCCACAGCAATATTCTTTTATCAAAGAAGGCGATAAAGCACCTGATACTGTCAATCCAAGTTTATGGCGTCAGGCGCAACTGATAAATATCAGCGGCTTATTTGAAGTGACTGAAGGCGTCTATCAGATTCGCAATCTCGATTTATCAAATATGACCATCATTGAAGGTAAAGAAGGTATTACCGTTGTTGATCCACTGGTTTCAGCAGAAACAGCTAAAGTTGGCATGGATCTTTATTATAAAAATCGCGGTCAAAAACCAGTGGTGGCAGTTATCTACACGCACAGTCATGTCGATCACTACGGTGGCGTTCGCGGTGTGGTTGATGAAGCTGACGTTAAGTCAGGAAAAACAAAAATTTATGCGCCAGCCGGATTTTTAGAAGAGGCTGTTTCAGAAAATATTATGGCTGGCAATGTAATGAGCCGTCGAGCCAGTTATATGTACGGTAATTTGTTGAAACCTGATGCTAAAGGTCAGGTCGGCGCTGGGCTGGGAACAACGACCTCAGCCGGAACGGTTACATTGATTGCCCCTACCAACTACATCACCAAAACCGGACAAAAAGAGACTATCGACGGGCTGACCTATGATTTTTTGATGGCGCCCGGTTCCGAAGCACCTTCCGAAATGCTGTGGTTTATTGAAGAAAAGAAACTGATCGAAACCGCAGAAGATGTCACGCACACCCTCCACAACACCTATTCGCTGCGTGGTGCCAAAATTCGTCAACCTCTTCCGTGGTCTAAATACATCAACGAAGCCCTCAATCTGTGGGGCGATAAAGCGGAGATTATTCTTGCCCAGCATCACTGGCCAACCTGGGGTAACGATAACGTTGTCAAACTGCTAAAAAGCCAACGCGATTTGTACCGTTATATCAACGATCAAACGCTACGCATGGCGAATCAGGGGCTGACTCGTGATGAAATTGCCGCAAACTTCAAATTGCCCTCTTCACTTGCTAACACCTGGGCGAATCGCGGTTATTACGGTTCAGTGAGCCATGATGTGAAAGCAACTTATGTGCTTTATCTTGGCTGGTTTGATGGTAACCCCGCGACTCTTGATGAACTGCCACCAGAAGAAGCCGCTAAAAAATTCGTGGAGTATATGGGCGGTGCTGATGCCATTTTACAAAAAGCCAAACAGGATTATGACCAGGGAAATTTCCGCTGGGTTGCCCAGGTTGTCAGTAAGGTGGTGTTTGCCGATCCAAACAACCAGGCTGCAAGGAATCTGGAAGCCGATGCGCTTGAACAGTTAGGCTACCAGGCCGAATCCGGGCCGTGGCGTAATTTTTATCTCACTGGCGCACAGGAATTACGCAATGGTGTGCAAAAACTGCCTACGCCAAATACAGCCAGTCCTGACACCGTTCGTGCCATGACGCCGGAAATGTTCTTTGATTACCTTGCTGTGCATATAAATGGCGAGAAAGCGGCAGACGCTAAAGCAGTATTGAATTTTGATTTCGGTGAAGATGGCGGCACTTATAAAGTGGAACTGGAAAACGGTGTGCTCAATCACACGGCTGATACGCAAGCCTCTGACGCCGATGCGACTATCACCCTCTCCCGCGATGTCCTGAATAAAATCATCCTGAAGGAAGAGACATTAAAAGAAGCCACGGATAAAGGCGAAGTAAAAATCACTGGAAATGAGGAAAAACTCAACGAACTGTTAGGTTATATGGACAACTTTGAATTCTGGTTCAATATTGTAACGCCATAATTTTCGTGTAAGTCGGGCAGGTTCCCTGCCCTTTTTGGGTTATAAACAAACATGTATTCTGACAAAAGAAAACACCCTCATTATTCATGGAAAAACCGCCAGGATATGGTTATTCGCGGTATGGCGATTAGCCTGCCGTGGTTTGCGTTGATTAACATCAGTTTTTCATCGTTGGTTTTGCTTCGAGGGGTATTGTTTAATGAAGGCACGACTCCATGGTTTAATGAGAAAAATCTTGTACATACGATTGATATTTCATCATTAGGTATTCTGCTAATCAGTGGTCTTTTATTAGTTAGCCCACGCAACAAAGTACAGTATATTCAGCAGTTATTGGTTATTCTAAGCCTACTATGGTCATGGTGTTGTTTTTATTTTATTGCACACTGGACGCTGCCTTTTGCATATCCACTGTGCGTATTACTAATGCTTAGTGCCGTTGTTGCGCTATATTTCCACACCCCATCACTCCTCGCATTTGTCATTCCATTATGGTTTACCATCCCGTTAGCCAGTCTTGTGCTCAATCAGTATGTGAATATTCATTTCGCTGTTATCTGGAGCATTTTTTCACTGGCTCTCTATGGCGGACGTTTTATTTTGTTGCGTTGGTTTGATGAAGCATGGCAACAAAATAAGTACAACAACCAGTTGATTCATCGCCTCGATGCATTAGCTCATCGCGATCCCTTAACTGGAGTGGCAAACCGACGAGCGTTGGATAGTATTTTACGCGATGCCGTCGAACAAAAGACGTCGTTCGTTTTAATTATGCTGGATGTCGATTTTTTTAAACGCTACAACGACACTTATGGGCACCCTGCTGGCGATCGTTGTCTGATACAAGTTGCCAACGCACTGCAACGTGCAATTCGCCAGCCCGAAGATGTAGTTACGCGCTATGGCGGTGAAGAGTTTGCCATTATTCTTTTCAATGCGGGCTTGCAGGAAGCCGAAGCGATAGCAGCCAGAGTTAAGCAAGAACTTAAACTGGCGGCTATCCCGCATCAGGCATCTGCTGTTAGTGCATTTGTTACGGTTAGTCAGGGGATTGCCTGTTCTGCTCCTGCAAAAACGGCTGAACAAATAGTTGCTGATGCCGATGCCTCGTTATATCGGGCGAAAGAAAGTGGGCGAAATCGGTGGGCTAAATAACTCTATTCCGCTGACATCAACAAACTTATAGGGAATATCAGCCAAAGTCAGCATCAGTTCACTCATGGTGGAACCCCATACACCTTAATCATATTTCCCCCACACAGCGTTAAAGCTTAAGTGTAGGTCAGTAAACAGGGCGGCCAGGACTAAGATTTGTCATTTTTTCAGCAATCCTTTTAATCCCCACTCAACTTGTAAGGGGATATTTTGCATCGTTTATCGATAACAGGTAGGATGCTGCGCCGATAGTTTTATACCCATAAAGAATAATGGTAATAACTGTCATCGCCAGGATGAATAAACATTGTTCATGGCGGCTTATAAGACTTTTTCAACGAAGCAATCAGGGAGAGCAATGAGTAAACACGACACCGACACTTCAGATCAACACGCCGCGAAACGCCGCTGGCTTAATGCCCATGAAGAGGGTTATCACAAAGCGATGGGTAATCGCCAGGTGCAGATGATCGCCATTGGCGGCGCGATTGGGACTGGTTTGTTTTTAGGCGCGGGTGCCCGACTGCAAATGGCCGGCCCGGCACTGGCACTGGTCTATTTAATCTGCGGCCTGTTTTCGTTTTTTATTTTGCGTGCGTTGGGTGAGTTGGTATTACATCGCCCTTCCAGTGGTAGTTTTGTCTCTTATGCGCGTGAATTTTTGGGAGAGAAAGCCGCTTATGTTGCCGGCTGGATGTACTTCATCAACTGGGCGATGACCGGGATTGTCGATATCACCGCCGTCGCACTGTATATGCATTACTGGGGCGCGTTTGGCGGCGTGCCGCAATGGGTATTTGCACTCGCTGCGCTGACCATCGTTGGCACCATGAATATGATTGGTGTGAAATGGTTCGCAGAGATGGAGTTCTGGTTTGCGCTGATTAAAGTGCTCGCCATTGTGACCTTTTTGGTCGTGGGTACAGTGTTCCTCGGTAGCGGTCAGCCGCTGGATGGCAACACCACTGGCTTTCATTTAATTACCGATAATGGCGGCTTCTTCCCCCACGGTTTGCTGCCTGCGCTGGTGTTAATTCAGGGCGTGGTATTTGCTTTTGCCTCCATCGAAATGGTCGGAACTGCCGCCGGAGAATGTAAAGATCCGCAGACTATGGTGCCAAAAGCAATTAACAGCGTGATTTGGCGTATTGGCCTGTTTTATGTCGGTTCCGTGGTGTTGCTAGTTATGTTATTGCCGTGGAGTGCGTATCAGGCCGGTCAAAGTCCTTTTGTGACCTTCTTCTCTAAACTCGGTGTGCCGTACATTGGTAGCATCATGAATATTGTGGTATTGACCGCTGCCCTCTCCAGCCTGAACTCTGGTCTGTACTGCACCGGGCGTATTCTGCGCTCGATGGCGATGGGCGGATCTGCGCCGGGTTTTATGGCGAAAATGAGTCGCCAGCATGTGCCGTATGCCGGGATTCTGGCGACGCTGGTTGTGTATGTCGTTGGCGTATTCCTCAATTATCTGGTGCCGTCGCGCGTATTTGAGATTGTCCTGAACTTCGCGTCATTGGGAATTATCGCCTCGTGGGCGTTTATCATTGTTTGTCAGATGCGCCTGCGTAAAGCCATCAAAGAAGGTAAAGCGGCAGATGTCAGTTTTAAACTGCCTGGCGCGCCCTTCACTTCCTGGCTGACATTACTGTTTTTACTGAGTGTTCTTGTGCTGATGGCGTTCGATTACCCGAACGGGACTTATACCATCGCGGCGCTGCCGATTATCGGTATTCTGCTGGTTATAGGCTGGTTTGGTGTGCGCAAACGCGTTGCTGAAATTCACAGCACTGCGCCAGTCGTCAAGGAAGATGAAGAACAACAGGAAATTGTGTTTAAGCCTGAAACGGCGAGTTAATTGCAAAATTGCCCGGCTACGTGCCGGGCAAATTCAAATTACTGACGAAGGTGCCGGATGCGGCGTGATAAAAGTCAGGCAAGTCACTCCATTTTCACCCTCGCCATATCTATTACAGCGCAATACGAATCACATCGTCCGGCTGAGTGGCTTCTTGTTGTTTAGTCGATTTTTGCTTCACGCTGACATACAGCGTTTTGCCATCGGCAGAAAGCGCCAGGCTGTTAGGATGGGTCGGCGTATCGAACGTTTTCACCACTTTGTAGTTTTTCGCGTCAATCACACTGACTTTACCCGCCTGCCGATGCGTCACGTAGGCTTCATTACGCGCCGGGTTAAACAACACAGCCAGGGATTCCGGTGCTGCTACCTTCGCCAGAATATTGCCGTTACGGGTATCGACCACCAGCACTTCTGCCGCTTTGGAGTCAGTGATAAACGCTCGCTGGTTGGCAGTATCGAGACTGATGTTGATAAAGAAATGCTCTTTGCCATCATCCAGCAACTTTTTACGGCTCAGGATTTTGTTGTCGGCAGTGTCGATGGTAATCAGTTCACCATCGGCGTTAGTGGTATAGAGACGTTTGCCTTTGCTATCCAGCGCCAGGCCGGTGCTCATTTTACCGGTGTTCTGGATGGCGGTTTTCAGTTTGATATTCTCGCCATCAACCACCCAAATCACACTCTCTTTCCCAATACCGCTGATGTAAACAGTGTTCGTGGCATCGTCAGCAACCAGCTCACGTGGCTGCAGCGGACGCACCTCTTCTGTACGTTTGCGATCGTCCAGCACCAGACGCCCTTTCACTTCGCCCGTTTTGGCATCAATTGCCGTGACCGCACTGTTTACTGTGTTACCAAACCACAGCGTTTGCGTCGCGTTGTTGATAGTGGCACCAAACGGCTTGAGATCGTTATGGATCGCCTGAGTGACTTCCAGAGTCACCGGATCAAGACGATAAACCACACCGCCTTTGTCCAGTTTGCGGCTTTGCGAAGTGGCGAGCCACAGCGCGTTTTCTTGCTGGCTATAAGCCATTTCGTAGGCACCTTTACCTACCGCTTTACGCAGCATTTCTTCTGCGGCCTGCGTACTGAATGATGAAGCAACAAGCAATGAACCTAACAGTAATGAACCACGCAGGCGCGATGAAAACAGATGACGTAAATGCATGACGACTCCCTTTGATGAACCGATTTATAGCTGCTTCACAATGCTTCGTTGAGCATAATCTTCGTTACACCCTTGTTATAAATGGGAATGGTAATCATTATTTTCTCAAATGTGGAGCATTTCTTGTTGTTACGACTACAATTTTCTCAATTGATTAACGTATTGTGCCGTTTCGTTTTCCATAAATTTACAAATTTATTACCATTAAAGCGTTTTCCCATTCTTAACCTGGCTTTTTTCATGAAGATTTTTTCCGTCCGACAGACCGTTTTACCCGCACTGATTCTCCTTTCTCCTTCCACTTTTGCCGCTAATGAACAAACCATGATTGTTAGCGCCGCGCCGCAGGTAGTTTCTGAACTGGACACACCCGCTGCGGTAAGCGTGGTCGATGGCGAGGAGATGCGTCTGGCAACGCCGCGCATCAATTTGTCTGAATCACTGACCAGTGTGCCTGGTTTGCAGGTACAAAACCGGCAGAACTATGCGCAGGATCTACAACTGTCTATTCGCGGATTTGGCTCCCGTTCCACTTACGGTATTCGCGGTATTCGCCTGTATGTTGATGGTATTCCCGCTACCATGCCCGACGGACAAGGGCAAACATCCAATATCGATTTAAGCAGTGTGCAAAATGTGGAAGTGCTGCGAGGCCCCTTCTCTGCCCTGTATGGCAATGCGTCCGGCGGTGTAATGAATGTCACCACCCAGACCGGACAACAGCCACCAACCATTGAAGCCAGTAGTTACTACGGCAGTTTTGGTAGCTGGCGCTATGGCCTGAAAGCAACGGGCGCAACGGGCGACGGCACACAGCCTGGCGATGTCGATTACACCGTTTCGACCACGCGTTTTACAACTCACGGCTATCGTGACCATAGCGGCGCACAGAAAAATTTAGCCAATGCCAGACTGGGCGTACACATTGATGACGCCAGTAAGTTAAACCTGATTTTCAACAGTGTGGATATCAAAGCCGATGACCCTGGTGGGTTGACCGAAGCTGAATGGAAAGCGAATCCGCAACAAGCGCCTCGTGCAGAACAGTACGACACGCGAAAAACCATCAAGCAAACTCAGGCAGGGTTGCGTTATGAGCGCAGCCTGAGTTCGCGGGATGATATGAGCGTGATGCTGTACGCAGGTGAACGGGAAACGACCCAGTATCAATCGATTCCGATGGCCCCCCAACTTACCCCATCTCATGCGGGCGGCGTAATTACTCTGCAACGTCATTACCAGGGTATAGACAGCCGCTGGACACATCGTGGCGAGCTGGGGGTTCCGGTCACTTTCACTACTGGCCTGAACTATGAAAACATGAGCGAAAACCGCAAGGGTTACAATAACTTCCGCCTTAATAACGGCGTGCCGGAGTACGGGCAAAAAGGGGATCTGCGCCGCGACGAGCGCAATCTGATGTGGAACGTCGATCCCTATTTACAAACCCAGTGGCAACTAACTGACAAACTATCGTTGGATGCTGGTGTGCGCTACAGCTCCGTGTGGTTTGACTCTGACGATCATTACGTTACCCCGGGTAACGGTGATGACAGCGGTGATGCCAGTTATCACAAATGGCTTCCTGCGGGATCGTTGAAATACGCCATAACCGATGCCTGGAACGTCTATCTGGCAGCCGGGCGCGGTTTTGAAACGCCAACCATTAACGAGCTTTCTTACCGTGCTGACGGGCAAAGTGGCATGAACTTTGGTTTAAAACCGTCCACCAACGACACAATCGAAATCGGCAGTAAAACGCGTATCGGCGATGGCTTGTTTACCGCTGCGTTATTCCAGACTGATACCGATGATGAAATCGTTGTTGATAGCAGTAGCGGCGGGCGTACCACGTATAAAAATGCCGGGAAGACGCGCCGTCAGGGGGCTGAACTGGCCTGGGATCAGCGTTTTGCCGGAGATTTCCGTGTGAAAGCGTCGTGGACGCGGCTTGACGCAACTTATCGCAGCAATGTTTGTAACGCTCAGGACTGTAATGGTAACCGAATGCCCGGGATCGCCCGCAATATGGGCTTTGCGTCATTAGGTTATGTACCAGAAGAAGGCTGGTATGCAGGCACAGAAGCACGTTATATGGGCGATATCATGGCGGATGACGAAAATACGGCAAAAGCGCCCTCTTACACTCTCGTCGGTTTGTTCACCGGTTACAAATATAATTATCGTAATATGACAATAGATTTATTTGGTCGTGTCGATAATTTATTCGATAAAGAATATGTCGGCTCGGTGATTGTTAATGAATCGAATGGTCGATATTACGAGCCTGCGCCTGGGCGGAATTATGGTGTAGGCGTAAATCTCGCATGGCGATTTGAATAATATTCATTAGTGGCGGCAAGAATGCCGCCACCTGAAATGTTAATCATCATCCGCAACACGGATCACGACTTTGCCGAAGTTTTTACCATTCAGCAGACCGATGAATGTCTGCGGGGCGTTCTCTAAACCATCGGTAATTTGTTCACGATAGTGAATTTTCCCCGCCTTCACCCATTGCCCCATCTCTTGCTGGAACTCATGGATGCGATGATCATAATCCTGGCTAATAATAAACCCTTGCAGGCGAATACGTTTTTTCAGCACCGTAGCCATAAGTAGCGGTAAACGATCCGGCCCGGAAGGCAGGTCGGTGGCGTTATAGCCGCTCACTAAACCGCAAACGGGAATACGCGCGGATGTATTGAGTAAAGGCAGCACCGCATCAAACACCTTACCACCAACGTTTTCATAATAGATATCAACGCCTTTCGGACACGCGTTCACGAGTTGTTCGGCAAAATCATCTGCATGATGATCAAGGCAAACATCAAAACCGAGAACGTCTGTGGCATGGCGACATTTTTCCGCGCCACCGGCAACACCCACCACGCGGCAACCTTTTAGTTTGCCGATTTGCCCCACTGTCGCACCGACCGGTCCCGTTGCTGCAGCAACCACTAGCGTTTCACCCTCTTTAGGTTGACCGATATCCAGCAGCCCCATATAAGCCGTAAAGCCTGGCATCCCCAGCACACCCAGTGACCACGAAGGATTTTCCGGATGATCGCCAAGTTTCACCAGATCATCGCCACTGGATATGTCGTAATCCTGCCAACCGCTGTAACCCAGCACCCAGTCGTCAGGCTGGTAATCCGGATGATTAGATTCCACCACCCGACTCACCGTGCCGCCGACCATCACGCCACCAATATCAACCGGTGGTGAATAAGATGGCTCATCGCTCATGCGCCCGCGCATATACGGATCGAGCGACAGGTAGACCGTGCGCAGTAACACCTGTCCTTCACCCGGCGTGGCGACATCATCTTCTTCAAGACGGAAATTCTCCGGAACCGGCGCGCCGTGTGGACGCGACGCCAGAACCCAACGGCGATTACGTTGCTTTTGTTGACCCATAATGCTCTCCTGTGCTTTTGGCATGAATCCATCAATAGTAGCAGGCTCACTGGATTGGTTTAGTTTGCAGCCGTCACATCACTACTGCGACACGCAATAATTTCATCGAGGAATCCGTTGCTTCGGGCTGTTTTCGATAGTATTGATAACGTCATCATCATTATTTTATCGAGGCTTAAGATGTCCATCCGTTCTGCCCGCAAAGCCGATTGTGCTGCAATTGCGGAAATTTATAACCACGCTGTACTGCATACGGCAGCTATCTGGAACGACCAGACTGTGGATACAGATAACCGCATTGCCTGGTTTGAAGCACGAACTTTATCGGGTTATCCGGTGCTGGTGAGCGAAGAAGATGGCGTAGTTACAGGATATGCCTCGTTTGGTGACTGGCGTAGTTTCGACGGTTTTCGCCATACCGTGGAACATTCGGTTTATGTCCATCCGGATCATCAGGGCAAAGGTCTTGGGCGAAAATTGTTACGCGCGTTGATTGATGAAGCGCGGAACTGCGGTAAGCATGTGATGGTTGCCGGCATAGAATCACAAAATCAGGCGTCGTTGCATCTGCACCAGTCGCTGGGATTTGTCGTCACAGCGCAAATGCCCCAAGTTGGTACTAAATTTGGCCGCTGGTTGGATCTCACCTTTATGCAATTGCAGCTTGACGATCGTAGCGAACCGGACTCACTTGGATGAATCAGTCGCTTACCCTTGCCTTTTTGATCGCTGCCGGGATTGGTCTTGTGGTGCAAAACACATTGATGGTACGCATCACCCAGACATCCTCCACCATTCTCATCGCCATGCTGCTGAATTCACTGGTGGGGATTGTGCTGTTCGTGTCTATTTTATGGTTTAAGCAAGGAACAGCAGGCTTTGGCGAACTGGTGTCCAGCGTGCGCTGGTGGACTCTAATCCCTGGTTTGTTGGGATCGTTTTTTGTTTTCGCCAGTATCAGCGGATATCAGAATGTTGGCGCAGCAACGACCATTGCGGTACTGGTCGCCAGTCAACTTATTGGTGGTCTGGTGCTGGATATTTTCCGCAGTCATGGCGTACCACTTCGGGCGCTGATTGGCCCAATTTGCGGGGCAGTTTTGTTGGTAGTTGGCGCCTGGCTGGTGGCCAGACGCACGTTTTAATCAGAGGATGGTGCCGCCTTTGGTTAATTGTTCGTGGCGCGCCTCCATATCTTCTTTATGCTTGCGTCCGTGATGAGCGATTGCGGTACGCAAACGCTGCTGCTGTGTGTAGCGATCTTCCCGGCTTAACTCTGCGTCATCACTCAGGGCGATTAACAACTCGTTCATATGGGCAATGACGCTCTCCTCAATCGCGGCATCCACGCGCGCGATGACTTCATCCAGATGCGACATACTTTCTCCTCAGCCACTTGTGAAATTTATCGATTCACTCAAATGATATAAGTCTGCGTTGTGCCGTCAAGCCAGCGTGTAAGATTTAAAATAGTGAAAACAGTAGCGCCACCGGAAAACTCATTGGCCATGTAATCCCCACCAGAAAGGCGCTCAGAAAGCGAATGCTCTTCTTATCGTGGGAAAGAAACCAGGTAATGAGAAAGGCGATTACTGCCATGGCAGCATAAAAAACAAGCATATATTGATAAAGAGACATGTATGGGCGTCCAGCCAGATGAATAAAACGCGCGCAAATATGCGTCATTTCTTGATGTGTATCAAGTTTTCAGTCCATTTGAGATAAATTCAATAACCTACCGCATGTTCTTGTCCATCTTCAGAATAAGTATGATTGCGGATTTTCTTAACCCGTACTATACACATAAGGGCTATGACAAAAGGTGGCAAAAATGAACGTTTCCAGTAGAACTGTAGTGCTGATAAATCTCTTTGCTGCTGTTGGGTTGTTTACTCTTATCTCTATGAGATTTGGATGGTTTATCTGATGTAGCAAAATTGCACGCAGTACGCACTGTCAGAGAAAAATCAACTCTCTGACAGTGCGTTAGATCTTCTCACACTCTCCAGATTTACAACATTATCCTTAATGTTTAACCATTACGTGGCGTACTACGGTGTAATCTTCCAGCCCATAAAGTGACATATCTTTGCCATAACCTGAAAGTTTCTGCCCGCCGTGCGGCATTTCACTCACCAGCATGAAATGGGTATTAACCCAGGTGCAGCCATATTGCAGACGTGCGCTGACGCGGTGCGCTCTACCCACATCTTTCGTCCATACTGAAGAAGCTAAGCCATACTGGCTGTCATTCGCCCAGTTAACTACTTGCTCTTCGTTGTCGAAGACCGTCACGCTGACTACCGGCCCAAATACCTCTCTTTGGACGATAGCATCTTCTTGTAACGCACCAGCCAGCAGTGTAGGCGCATAATAATAACCATTACCCTGCCGCTTTTCACCGCCGGTGATCACCTTAATGTGTCCCGTCGCCTTCGCCTCTTCCACCGCCCGGCTGACGCGTTCGAGATGCGCCAGTGAACTTAACGGGCCAAGCTCTGTGGATTCATCATCCGGCGCGCCTGATTTCAACGTTGCCACTGCGGCACCGAGTTTTTCTACCAGCACGTCGTAAATGCCTTTTTGCGCGTAGATACGGCAGGCAGCAGTACAATCTTGCCCGGCATTGTAATAGCCAAATGTACGGACACCTTCGACAACCGCTTCAACGTCAGCATCATTAAAGACAATCACTGGCGCTTTACCGCCAAGTTCCATATGAGTGCGCTTGATGGACGGTGCCGTATGACTGATGATGTGCTCACCAGTGGCGATAGACCCCGTCAGCGACACCATGCGCACTTTTGGATGTCCGGTCAGCGGATCACCCACCGTTTTGCCTCTGCCAAACAACACGTTAATCACGCCTGCCGGGAAGATATCTTTCGCCAGTTCTGCCAGCTTCAACGCTGTTAGCGGGGTGATTTCTGATGGTTTAAGCACCACGCAGTTCCCTGCCGCCAGCGCCGGAGCCAGTTTCCACGCTGCCATCATCAGCGGGTAATTCCACGGCGCGATAGAAGCCACAACCCCCAACGGATCCCGACGGATCATCGAAGTATGACCTTCAAGATATTCACCTGCCGCCAGACCATTCAGACAGCGCGCCGCTCCGGCGAAAAAGCGAAAAACATCGACAATCGCTGGAATTTCATCATTGAACGCACTATGCTGCGGTTTGCCACAGTTACGAGACTCCAGTTCGGCAAAAACCTGACCATTTTCTTCGATAACATCCGCCAGTTTCAGCAGGCATTCCGCACGCGCTTTCGGCGTGGTTTGCCCCCATTCAGCAAATGCTGCATCTGCCGCGCGCACAGCAGCATCGACCTGCTCTGCGGAGGCCTCGGCAATCTCCAGTAATACTTCCCCCGTTGCCGGATTATAGACAGGCTGTTTTTCCCCTTCGCCGCTAACCAGTTCTCCGTTAATCAGTAACTTATGTTGCATAGCATATTCCTGTATCAGTGGTTATTGACCATTGTCGCCTTCGCGGGTTAGCCACCAGGCTCCCAGGATCGGCAAGGTTGTTACCAACATAACCAGCAGTGCCACCACGTTGGTTACCGGTACATCACGTGGTCGCCCAAGCTGATTGAGCAACCACAACGGTAACGTTCGTTCATGACCTGCCGTAAAGGTCGTAACGATGATTTCATCGAACGACAAGGCAAACGCCAGCATTCCTTCTGCCAGTAGCGCCGAACTGAGATTCGGTAACACCACGTAGCGGAAGGTTTGCCAGCCATTGGCCCCAAGATCCATTGACGCCTCAACCAGACTCCATGAGGTACGGCGAAAACGGGCGATGACATTGTTAAACACCACCACTACACAAAAAGTCGCATGACCGACTACGATGGTGAAAAACCCCGGCTCCAGATTGATAGTTTTAAACGCGGTTAATAACGCCAGGCCTGTGACAATGCCCGGCAGCGCAATGGGCAGCAGCAATAACAGCGAAATGGCGTTTTTGCCGAAAAAGTCTCGTCTCCAGAGCGCGGCGGCGGCCAGCGTCCCTAATACCAGCGCAATTAATGTCGCCAGCGCCGCCACTTTAAGTGACAGTGTCATGGAATCAAGAATGTCACTACGCTGTGCTGCCACGCTAAACCAGTGCAGCGTCAGACCTTGCGGTGGAAAACTAAACGCCGCATCTTCAGTGTTAAAAGCATAGGCCGCGATAATCAGGATGGGAAAATGGAGGAAAACCACGCCGCCCCAGGCCGCCAGTTTGAGGAAAAACGGTGCGCGCTCAGAGTGCATCGAACGCTCCCAGACGTTTCACGAACGCCAGATACAGTGCGATGAGAACAATCGGCACCAGGGTGAATGCCGCCGCGATCGGCATATTGCCAATCGCGCCTTGCTGCGAGTAAACCATGTTGCCGATAAAATACCCCGGCGGGCCAACCAGCTGCGGGACAATAAAATCGCCCAGCGTTAGCGAGAAGGTAAAAATAGAGCCGGCTGCAATGCCAGGGATCGCCAGCGGTAACACCACATAACGGAAGGTTTGCCGTGGACGTGCGCCTAAATCCGCTGAGGCTTGCAAAAGTGACGAGGGCAAACGCTCCAGCGCCGCCTGCACCGGCAGAATCATGAACGGCAGCCAGATGTAGAGAAACACCAGAAAGCGTCCCAGTCCGGAAGTTGACAGTGTATTACCGCCCACCGCCGGTAGCGTGAGAAACGCAGTTAATAACGGTTCCAACCCCAAATGCTGTAAAAACCACTGCGCCACGCCATCTTTCGCCAGCAATAACGTCCAGGCATAGGCTTTGACGATATAGCTCGCCCACATCGGCAACATTACTGCAATGTAAAAAAACGCTTTCATCTTACCGCTGGTATAGCGCGCCATATACCACGCCATCGGAAAGGCCAAAAAAGCACTGGCGATGGTCACAGCAACTGCCATGGTTAACGTGCGCAGAATGATGTCGTAATTGGCCGGATTAAACAGCGCGCGGATATTCGCCAGTGTCAGTTCCGGTGTTACCGACATGGTGAAATCATCAAAAGTATAAAAGCCCTGCCATAACAGCGTCAGCAGCGAACCGAAATAGACGATGCCAAACCACATCAACGGGCCAAGCAGCAGCAAAAACAGCCCCAGCCCCGGATTCCGCCAGAAGAAACCTGACACCTTGCCCAGACCCGGACGTGAAGGTGATTGCAATACGTTCATCGCCATTCACCTCTCCTCAACCAGCGGCACCATCACATCGCGCGCCCAGGAAACCATCACCTGTTGTCCTGGAGTAAGCGTAGCGGGGAGTTCTTCCCCCGTCATATTGGCCTGACTTACCAGCAGTTTTTCACCGCCGCTCAGTGTCAGTTCAAAACGGGTCGCCGCGCCCTGATACTGCACCGCCTGGATCGTGCCATTAGCCTGCACTTCGCCAGGTGTATTGAGGCGAATATGTTCCGGGCGCAATGCGAAGCTACCCATCATTCCGCAAAGTTTCTCTGCCATCAGCGCATCAAAAACGTTGGATGTACCGACGAATCCGGCAACAAACGGCGTGCGCGGGCGCATGTAGAGATCACGTGGTGAATCGACCTGCTCAATGCGACCGTTGTTGAACACCGCCACACGGTCGGACATTGATAATGCTTCCCCCTGATCGTGGGTGACGAAGATAAACGTGATGCCGAGAGATTGTTGCAGCTTTTTCAGCTCAAGTTGCATCTGCTCACGCAACTTGAGATCCAGCGCGCCGAGTGGTTCATCCAGCAATAATACGCGCGGTTCATTTACTAATGCTCTGGCGATAGCAACCCGCTGGCGCTGACCACCAGAAAGTTGTGACGGCTTACGTTGCTGAACAAAACCCAGCGCCACTTTTTCCAGCGCCTCTTGCGCCATGATGTAACGCTTTTTTTTCTCCACACCTTTGACCATTAACCCGTAGGCCACGTTATCGAGAATCGACATATGGGGAAACAGCGCATAGTCCTGGAAAACGGTATTAACATCCCGCTCCCACGGTGGCAGATTGCTGGCGGGTTTACCAAAGATAGCGATCGCCCCGCCTGAAAGTTGTTCAAATCCGGCAATCAGGCGCAGGCAGGTGGTTTTGCCGGAGCCGGATGGCCCCAGCATTGAAAAGAACTCACCATCTTTTATCGCAATACTGACGCCATCTACCGCGCGCACGTCACCGTACAACCGCGAGACGTTGTCAAACTCCACTGCGTACGTCATAAAACACCTCAGCGAAGTTAGCGACCGCCCATAATGGCAATGTAATCCTGCGTCCAGCGACTGTAGGGAACAAACTTGCCCCCCTCTGCTATAGGCGTTTTCCAGAAAGCAATTTTATCGAAATAGTTAAAACCGTTGGTCTCACAGCCTTTTTCGCCTAATAACGGACTGGCTTTACATCCTTCCGGCACTACCGGCAATGAGCCAAACCAGGCTGCCACATCACCCTGCACTTTTGGCGTTAATGACCAGTTCATCCATTTGTAGGCGCAAACCGGATGTTTCGCTTCGCTATGCAGCATGGTGGTATCAGCCCAGCCGGTAACCCCCTCTTTCGGGAATACTGTGGCGATTGGTTGGCCTTCGGCTTTCAACGCGTTGGCCTGATACGGCCAGGCACTAGAAGCAACCACACCCTCGTTTTTGAAATCGCTCATTTGCACGGTGGTGTCATGCCAGTAGCGATGTATCAAACTATGTTGATCGCGCAGCACTTTCAGCACCGCCTGGTACTGTTCTTCGGTAAGTTGGTACGGATCGCTGATGCCCAACTGCGGCTGCGTAGCTTTGACGAACAACGCGGCATCGGCAATATAAATGGGGCCATCATAGGCCTGTACCCGACCTTTATTACTCTTGCCGTCCGGCAGATTCTGCTCAACAAAAACCACTTG
Organism: Escherichia sp. MOD1-EC7011; assembly: GCF_002965005.1. Lineage (NCBI taxonomy): Bacteria > Pseudomonadati > Pseudomonadota > Gammaproteobacteria > Enterobacterales > Enterobacteriaceae > Escherichia > Escherichia sp. MOD1-EC7011. The sequence goes on along the minus strand of NZ_PTRD01000025.1, from coordinate 52,064 downwards.
CCAGCTATCCGGCGGTGTCGGGAAGGTTTTGGCGTTGTACATCAACAGGTTAGGCCCCCACTGATACGGCGTACCATATACTTTACCGCCAACGTTAAACCAGTCGCCTTTTACTACACGCGGATCGAGTGTTTTCCAGTTAGGAATTAGCGCGGTATTAATCGGCTGCACGCGTTTACCCATAATCAAACGCAGCGAGGCATCGCCGGACGCCGTGACCAGATCGTAACCCCCTTTGGTCATCAGACTGACCATTTCATCGGAAGTCGCGGCGGTTTTCACATTTACCGCGCAACCTGTCTCTTTTTCGAATTGCGTTACCCAGTCGTATTGTTTATCAGTTTGTCCGCGTTCGATATATCCCGGCCAGGCAATAATATCCAGTCGCCCTTCCGGTTTATCTAAATTGGTAGGCGGTTCGGCGGCGTGAGCGGTCATTATAGTCATGGTGAGCGCACACAGGCTGCTGCGGGCAAATGTCTTGCTCATAAGGTCTTACTCCTGTCGTAATTAATTGTTCAGCCGCCGTGCCGTAAAAATATCTCCTTGTTTAACCATAGACGGCGGCTTGCAGGCACACCTTCGCCCCTGAGAAAATTTAATCAGGTTGTGAGCTACCGCGCATTATGCCGTCTGTGAAGCTATCTTCTGGAGTATAGACAAGGGGTTACGAAATATGGCTTCTATTCGAAATTCATATTACCCAACCTGAGAGGAATTAAATTGAAAGTTACTTCAGATGTTCTTGAATAAGTTTGCCTAATTCTTTTACTGCCTGTTCTTCGCGCTCTCCCCATTGCCACGCGGTATTAAAACGGAAAAAACGCGACCAGCGTTCGCCAGTAGAAAACATTTTACCCGGCGCAATACTGATGTGATGCGCCAGTGCCGTCAGACTTAATTCGCCTGCATCTAACGGTTCGGGAAGTTCCAGCCAGAGAAAATAACCACTGTCGTTATGGTGTATTTTCACCTCCGCAGGCAGGTAACGCAGCAGCGCCTGCCAGGCGCGTTGTTTGCGTTCCGCAAGCTGACGACGTAGACGACGCAGATGCGCATCGTAGCGGCGTGTAGAAAGGTAATCCACCAGGGCAAGCTGCATCGGTGAACTGGTGGAAAGTGTACTCATCAACTGCAATCGTTGGATTTTACGCGCATGTTTTCCTGCGGCGACCCAACCGATGCGAAAACCTGGCACCAGGCATTTGGAGAATGATGAACAATGCAGCACGCCATCGTGGCGATCCCACGCTTTTGCGGGCAGCGGTTTTTCCCGTCCGAAGTAAAGTTCGCTGTAGACGTCATCTTCAATCAGCATCACGTTGTACTGACTAAGGAGTTCTACCAGCCGCGCTTTTTTCTGTGGCGTTAAGGTAAAACCGAGCGGGTTCTGGCTGTTGGTCATTAACCAGCACGCTTTCACCGGATACTCTTGTAACGCCAGTTCAAGCGCCTGAAGGTCGATCCCTTCGTTAACATCCGTCGCCACCGATAACGCCTTCAGCCGTAACCGCTCCAGCGCCTGCAACGCGCCGTAGAAACAAGGATTCTCTACTATCACCCAATCACCCGGCTCGGTTACCGCTTGCAAACTGAGGTTTAATGCCTCTAACGCCCCGGCGGTGATGACGATTTCATCGGGCGAAATTGTGATGCCCTGTAAGGCATAGCGACGAGCAATAGCCTGACGAAGCTCAGCATTCCCTGGAGGTAAGTTTTCAATCACGCTCATCGCCGTTGCGGTTTTGCTTACCTGGGCCAGGGAACGATTGAGTTGTTGAAGCGGAAACAAGCGCGGATCGGGAAAAGCAGATGCAAACGGCACCACTGAAGGATCGCGGCTGGCCTGCAACATGTCAAAAATATAAGTATTGATATCGACTGTTTCATCACGTGTGACTGGAACGACTGGGGCTTTCGGCATTTTTAATGCCTGTGGTGCAACGTAATAACCCGACTGCGGTCGCGCGATAATATGCCCCTGACTTTCGAGTAACTGGTAGGCATGGCTGACGGTCATAAAGCTCATACCAGAAAGCGCCACCTGTTCACGCAACGAAGGCAAACGATCGCCGGGTTGCCAGATGCCCGACGCAATCTGCTCGCGTAATTGTTCTGCCAGTTGCTGGTATTTTTTCATTATCGGATCGTTTTTATGTGCAGATGATCCGGCAGTCTATATCAGTTGTTAAAAATGACAACTTTTCGTTAACTGTAATTAAACCATCACCAGCGATAACTCTTTGCCAAGCGCCTTAGCCGCAAGCTGGACAGCGTCGATTTTTGTCGCATGGTGCAAGTCAAATAAGCGGGTAATCTCCTGCTTAGGTTTACCAATTCGCTTCGCCAGCTCTTGCTGAGTAATGTCTGACTGCAAAAAAGCATTTAACAGCAATACTTTAGAGGCAACGCTCAAAGGCACTTCAATAAAGTGATCGTGACTATTTAATGGCGAAGGTAACGGGATAAGCTCGTTGTCTTCAAAATAAAAATCAAATGCGGTGATTAAGGCATCTTTTGCTGCCTCCATCGCTTCAGCGACTGTTTCTCCCTGAGTCAACGCTTCAGGAATATCCACAAAAGAAACCACATAACCGCTTTCCGGCGCGGGTGTAAGAGTGACGGGATAACGCATAATTTCGACTGTCTCTCGCATGTCATTAACCTTTTAATTGGCGATTAACTCAAACCGAGTTGTTTCAGAATTGCTTTACGCAATGGTTCTTTAATCTCTTCGCTGGGGTGACGCGGCATGACACTGCGCCTCCCGTGAAACCTGAGTTTTAAATGGTTGCTGCCATTCGCTACATCGACGCCCTGAGAGTCGAGCCAACGTCTGAACTCGCTTTGTTTCACATCGCCTCCCTGCCGCTGAGTATATCAACAAGGTAAACATTATTGTTTACCTCCGTGTGTAATTTGCTCGAAAATAGCACTTAATCGCCGCAACGGCAGAATGCGATGCCAAATAAGGAAGGCTGATTCCAGAATTTCTTTGCGCTAATTTGCAAAACTGAATAATAACCTCAAGAAACTATCGGCATCATAGCGGCAAAAGGTAAGAAAAAGGTGTCGGGATGTTTACGAAGGCGTTAGCGGTTGTCTTATTAACGTGTGCGCTGTTCTCTGGACAGTTGATGGCAGGACACAAAGGACATGAATTTTTGTGGGTAAAAAATGTGGATCATCAACTGCGTCATGAAGCGGACAGTGATGAATTGCGCGCCGTTGCGGAAGAATCGGCAGAAGGTTTGCGCGAGCATTTTTACTGGCAAAAGTCACGCAAACCAGAAGCGGGACAGCGTTGAGTCGTTTGTTGCCGGATGCGGCGTGACGCCTTACCCGGCAGGCAATATCATGCAGATTCAATGAGTTGTGAGTAACCAGAAAACTGGCGTTTTACCCTTTTCGCTTCGGCAATGTTTTCAGCAGCTCATCCGGACTTACGGATGCCACTACGCTTCCCGGTAACGGCATTTTCAGTATGTGATTTTTGATTTTGCCAATGACGTGCATCTCGCATGGGCGGCAATCAAACTTTAGCGTTAATACTTCATCGCCGTTAACCAGTTGCATTGGCGTCGCCTTCCAGCTTTTGATATTGCCTTTCGCCTGTTTCGGGCACAGATTAAAGGCAAAGCGCAGACAATGCTTGGTGATCATCACCGGGACTTCGCCCTTCTCTTCATGTGCCTCATACGCCGCGTCAATCAGCTGCACACCATAGCGATGATAAAATTCACGCGCTTTCTGGTTGTATACGTTCGCGAGGAAACTCAGATGCGTTTGCGGATAAACCGGCGCAGGATCAGCAACCGGTTTACGGGTGCCCCGCTGGTAACTGGCAAGACGTGCAGCATCCAGCATGTCGGCAGCTTCACGGCGGAACTGGTTTAACAGACTGTTTGGTACAAACAGCGCCCCCGGCAAATTAATTTGCACATCGCGGGCGTAATAGAGGGTTTGCCCCAGTTTTGCCAGACCATCCTTCAGATTGTTCATTGCTTTTTCGGCGTTATTGGCTTCGTCGAACTGCCCGTCCAGCGTATGAGTGATACTGACGCCCTCTTCGCTGGTCAGAGTCAGAATCAGTTGTTCCTGCCAGCCGCCCAGTTCAATGTCTACCGCCACCCGACGTTCGCTGGAGGTTTTGGTCAACGCCTGCTGCCAGTTATGGTCGAGGTTGCGATTAAGTGGATGGTGCGGGCGAATTTTGTGCAGCTCCACTGGCATCTCATTTGGCCAGACGCGGTACTGATTTTCCCCAGTTTTCTCTACCGTGTTGGCACGAAAGCCGACGACTTCACGCTTAATCATTACGTTCAGTCCATCGCCGTTAGCCAGCGGTTCGGTAACCTCAACATCAAGATGATCTTTCGACACTTTCAATACTTCACCCACCGGCAGGCCGATAAATTTCGGTGAATCGAATGCGCCAATATCGCCTTTACGCGCGTTAACAAAGTAGTCGGTGCTGCCACGATGGAAGGTTTTTTCCGTCGACGGTACGAAGAAGTGCTCAGTACGACCGGATGAAGCTCGCGCCAAATCGCTACGTTCTTCAATAATGGCATCCAGCATCTGGCGATAATGGGCGGTGATATTCTTCACGTAGCTCATATCTTTGTAACGCCCTTCAATCTTGAAGGAACGCACGCCTGCATCAATCAAAGCGCCCAGGTTGGCAGTCTGATCGTTATCTTTCATCGACAGCAGGTGTTTTTCATAGGAAACCACCCGCCCCTGATCGTCTTTCAATGTATATGGCAAACGGCACGCCTGCGAGCAATCGCCACGGTTGGCGCTACGCCCTGTTTGCGCATGGGAAATGTAGCACTGACCGGAATATGCCACGCACAGTGCACCATGAATAAAGAACTCAATGGTCGCGTCCGTGGCCTGATGAATCGCACGGATCTGCTCAAGATTCAGCTCTCGCGCCAGCACAATCTGCGTAAAACCGACGTCCGAAAGAAACTTCGCTTTCTCTACAGTGCGAATATCACACTGCGTACTGGCGTGCAGTTCAATCGGCGGAATATCAAGTTCCAGAATCCCCATATCCTGAACGATCAGCGCATCGACGCCGGTCTGGTAGAGGTCGGTAATCAGTCGCTGCGCCGGTTCCAGTTCATCGTCATGCAAAATGGTGTTAAGCGTGACGAAAATTTTTGCACCATAACGATGGGCAAATGGCACCAGCTCGGCAATATCTTTCAGGCTATTACTGGCATTATGACGGGCACCAAAACCAGGTCCGCCGATATAAACAGCATCGGCACCGTGCAAAATAGCTTCGCGGGCAATGGCGGCATCGCGTGCCGGGCTTAACAGTTCAAGACGATGAGAAGATACGGTCACTTTCTTATCCAGTAGCTGAAAAATGGCGGCTATTTTAGCCACAAGCGCGACGTTGCGAAATAGTTTTCCCGCTTAACTACGCGGGTAATGGATGAGGGAATGAAAATGTACGGTTTGCTCCCCACAATTACGGTAGACATGCCTGACGTCGGCAGCAAAACGAACACCTTCTCCACAATTAAGACTACGCCATTCACCATCAGCGCACAGATCAAGCTGTCCATCAATGACGACAACATGCTCAATTACCCCTTTTTCGTGCGGCGTCGATTCGCTTATTGCACCGGGTGCCATCTGAATCGAGAAGTGTTCAAAGCAGAGTTGCGGATCATAAGGAAACAGCGAAGTGATCACCATTGCCTGCTGTTGTGGATCATAAACTGATGGCGTAATGGTCTGCGGCGGCGAAATAAATGTCGAAAATGGCACGTTCATCCCGGTGGCAATTTTCCAGAGTGTCGCGACCGTCGGGCTGGACTCATTGCGCTCAATCTGCCCTAACATGGCTTTAGAAACGCCCGTGGCGTCTGCCAGTCGCGAAAGACTCCAGCCTCGCTGCTGACGAAGATGTTTAAGCGTAGTGGATAAAAAGCGAGCGAGATTTTCCATGCGACTCCTCCGGCAAAACAGGAGTTTATCACTTGTGCGTTATAACGGACAAATGCTACGGTGCCTGTACGCTATAACGCACGAGGTGACTATGCGTTTGTTTTCTATTCCTCCCCCCACGCTACTGGCGGGGTTTCTGGCGGTATTGATTGGCTACGCCAGTTCAGCAGCAATAATCTGGCAAGCGGCGATTGTCGCCGGAGCAACCACTGCACAAATCTCCGGCTGGATGACGGCGCTGGGACTGGCAATGGGAGTCAGTACGCTGGCGCTGACATTATGGTATCGCGTGCCTGTTCTCACCGCATGGTCAACGCCTGGCGCGGCGCTGTTGGTCACTGGTTTACAGGGGCTAACACTTAACGAAGCCATCGGCGTTTTTATAGTCACCAACGTATTAATTGTCCTCTGCGGCATAACGGGACTCTTTGCTCGTCTGATGCGTATTATTCCGCACTCGCTTGCGGCGGCAATGCTTGCCGGGATTTTATTACGCTTTGGTTTACAGGCGTTTGCCAGTCTGGATGGTCAGTTTACGTTGTGTGGCAGTATGTTGCTGGTATGGCTGGCAACCAAGGCCGTTGCACCGCGCTATGCGGTAATTGCCGCGATGATTATTGGGATCGTGATCGTTATCGCGCAAGGTGACGTTGTCACAACGGATGTTGTCTTTAACCCCGTTCTCCCCATTTATATTACCCCTGAATTTTCGTTTGCTCACAGTTTGAGCGTTGCACTCCCCCTTTTTCTGGTGACGATGGCATCGCAAAACGCACCGGGTATTGCGGCAATGAAAGCGGCCGGGTATTCGGCTCCGGTTTCGCCACTGATTGTATTCACTGGCTTGCTGGCGCTGATTTTTTCCCCTTTCGGGGTTTATTCCGTCGGTATTGCGGCAATTACTGCCGCTATTTGCCAAAGCCCGGAAGCGCATCCGGACAAAGATAGGCGTTGGTTGGCTGCCGCCGTTGCGGGCGTCTTTTATTTGCTTGCGGGTCTGTTTGGTAGCGCCATTACCGGAATGATGGCAGCCCTACCGGTTAGCTGGATCCAGATGCTGGCTGGTCTGGCGCTGTTAAGCACCATTGGCGGTAGTTTGTATCAGGCGCTACATAATGAGCATGAGCGCGACGCTGCTGTGGTGGCATTTCTGGTAACAGCGAGCGGGCTGACATTGGTTGGGATTGGTTCGGCGTTTTGGGGATTAATTGCCGGCGGCGTCTGTTACGTGGTGTTGAATTTAATTGCTGACAGAAACCGATAATAAGAAGCGCCATCTTACGATGGCGCAACTGGCATTACTTTTTGTTAACGTCAAACATGGTGGCATCGGTCGCCATGTCATCAATAACTTGCTTAATATTTTCGAAAGCCATTGGCGTACTTTCGTTATTCAGGTCTTTACCTTCGCCCTGACGAACGACTTTGATAACAGGTTTATTGGTAGCCGCATCAATCAGTTCACCTTCAAAGTACAGGCGGGTATCCATGGTACGGTGACCGGTTGCCATTTGTGTTCCCGCTACCACTAATGCAACAGGAACCACTTCATAGAATTGCAGTCCTTCTTTGCTAGTATCAACACCAGTAATAGCACCACGGAAAATCAGACTACGCGGGCCAGCAGTGGTAACCAGTGGTTTGCGCTGCGCAATCGCTTCTTTCATTTCGGTATTGGTATAACTCAAAATTCTATCCAATACTTTCTGCCCTACCTGAGTAGAAGGTTTCGGCACCGGATAATAAGTGATTGGATTCCAGACAATACTGTCATATTTACTTTGGTCGAAATCAGGGGAAACCCAGCGTAAAACGGGTTTACCTGTTGCCGATGTTGTTTCTTGAAGATCTGAGTAATTCTTTAAAAAGCCAGAGTATTTATCCGGCTGGGTGATTTTAGAGGCACAGCCGGACAGAGCCAACAAGCCGCATAAAGCTGCAACTTTCGCAATTGATGTGGTACGCATGAATAGTTTCCTGAGATGATTATATTACTTTTTAAGTTATAGCAAAAAGCACCGCTTCGTGTTGTGGCAAAAAAAGTGTTGGCAGAAATAAATTTATCGACCCCTTTTTCGACAATATAGTCAATGCTGAAAAAGGAGCTGAGTCAATCATCATTGATTTATTTTCAGAGACTTGAGGCGATAAAAAAGCACATCCGCTGTGACTTATTTCACATCATCCTGCTAAAAAATATGCTTACCGAATAGATCAACAGGCAAACTTCTTACGTTGATCCTTTTCAGGTCATTTTTTACGTGCCAGCATAGTAGCGAAACGCAGTTTAATACGATTACCGTTGGCATCGGTGCGGTGTAATTCACCGACATCTTCATTGTATTTCAATAAATCCCAGCCTTCATAATAACGACGTAGCTCTCCCTCTTTGAAGGCAAACGGAAAGCCGACGGTACATGGAAAATCAGTAGTATCCATCGCAGCCACAATCAGGTTGTAACCGCCAGGTTTAGTGCAACGTTGCATATTGCCAATCAGCCCTGGGATGGTTTTCGCCTCCAGGAACATCAGCACCACAGTAGAAAGAATAAAATCGTACTGTCCATCAAACGTGAGGCTATTCAGATCGACAACCTGAGTACGTAAATTTTCCAGATTTTCAATGGCTTTAATGCGCTCAACGTTGGCAATACTCATGGCATTTTTATCCCATGCGTCAACATCATAACCATTGGCTGCAAGGTAAAGACTGTTACGACCATTGCCACAGCCCAAGTCCAGCGTTTTCCCCGGTTTAACGATTTTCACCGCTTCCAGAACTTCGGAGTGTGTACGGGTTAATTCGTATTTGTTAGTAAAGTAGTTTTCGTCACGAATGATCATTCTTTGTCCTCGGATTTCATTAAAACGGCGCGCTCAGTTCTGATTAACAATTTTCCCTGCATCAGAAGCGCGAAAGTACGGATGAGCAGTAATGCAATAATAAAATTGGTAAAGATAAACAACGGCACCGCCAGCGTATGGAAAAAACCATTATCGCTACCGCTTCCCAGATGCAAACCGGTGGTAGCCAGCGCGGAAACACCGAACGAAAAACTCCAGAATGAGGCATTAAACGGCTGTGAGAGATACCACGGCATTAGGCGCAGCATAAACAGTAATTGCAGCAGCCCATAGCCAAAGAGCATTTTCGCCAGCGTGTCCCCCTCGCCGCCGTTGACGCTTAACCAGGCACTACAGGCCACCAGAGCCGGAGCGAGTTGAATGCCAAGCGATGTCCGCAGCGCCGTGGGTAATTCTCCCGAGCTGCGCAGTCGTTGAAGGATCACCGGTTCAAGGCTTAACCAGGAGAAGACGCCAGCGCCTAAAAATACCAGTCCGGCATCGGTATAACCCAGCGCACCGCAGGCCATCGCGCTGATAAAGTTATTGGCAACAGTAGGCAAATAAAGCCCTGGTGTCGTCGCTTCTTCTGGGTGAGAACCGCGCCATAATCCGGCAGTTTGCCAGGCGGCGTAAACCAGTTGAATCACTACCCCAACGCTGAACAGACACACCGCCAGCGTGCGAAACCACGGGACAAAACCAATCGCCACCAGCATCGTCGTTGCCGGAAACAAACTCACAAAACTGCTCATCACCGGATGGCGAACTTCCGCCAGCACGCTTTGCGGAAAGCGCATCAGTCGGGTAATGAATGCGGTGGTCAATAATCCCCAGATGATCATCGCCAGAATCACCAGCCCATCCCCCAACCAGTGACTAACCTGCCAAACCTGGCTGGCATAGCGCCAGGCAAATCCCATCCCTATCGTCCCCAACACAATGCCAAAATAACCTGCCGGTAAATTGAGCACTTTATCGCTCTGCATCTTGTTACTCATTTTGTTTAATTTATAAAGTATATTTGAAATGCATTTTATGGAAATTTCTCAAACATAGCCAGAGTCGCAGAATTTGCTACGGTTATAGTAAGTCACCTGCGGGAAAACACTATGCGCAAATATCGTCTAAGTGAAGAGCAACGAGCCTTTAGTTATCAGGAAGATGGCTTCAAAAAAAGTGTGCTATTACGGCAGATTATTGCCATAGCCGATTTTAATGATGTGATAGCAGGGACGGCTGGTGGTTGGATCGATAGCGAAACTGTGCTGGCGCAGGAAGGTAATTGCTGGATTTACGACCAGAATGCTCTTGCGTTCGGCGGAACGGTGATTTCCGGTAATACGCGTATTACCGGCGCCAGCGTGCTATGGGGAGAGGTTTGCACGACGGATAACACCTGGATCGATAACAGTGAAATCAGCCAGGGCGTCCATGTAAGTGACAGTGTCACCATTCGTGATTCAATAGTTTGCGGTCAGTGCAGAATTTTTGGTCAGGTCTGTATCGATCAACATTCAATGATCGTCGCCACACAAGGCTTAACGCCCGACCACCATCTTCTGCTACAAATTTATGACCGCGCCAGCGTCAGCGCCTCACGCGTTGTCCATCAGGCGCAAATTTATGGCGATGCCGTCGTCCGCCATGCTTTTATTGAGCATCGTGCCGAAGTTTTTGATTTTGCGCGTATTGAAGGTAATGAAGAAAACAACGTCTGGCTGTGCGACTGTGCGAAAGTCTACGGTCACGCACGTGTGATTGCCGGAACTGAAGAAGATGCGATTCCAACAATTCATTACAGCTCTCAGGTGGCGGAATATGCCATTGTAGAAGGCAATTGCGTGTTAAAACATCATGTCCTGATTGGCGGAAATGCCGTTGTACATGGCGGTCCGGTTCTGCTTGACGATCACGTTATAATACAAGGAAAGAGCCGTATTACAGGTGCGGTAATGATTGAAAACCATGTGGAGATAACCGACCACGCCGTCGTTGAAGCCTTTGGTGGCGACACCATTCATGTCCGTGGTCCAAAAGTCATTAACAGTGAGGAACGTATTACGCGAACGCCGCTGGCTGGGTTATTGTGAATCAATAATGCGCGCGTATAAATTCACATCATCATAGACATCATTCAGGAACTCAGCCTGTTTCAGGCAACCTTCCAGGCTAAAACCATTGCGCAAGGCAACCTGGTTGCTTTGCGGGTTATCCACCCGACATTTGATCACAAAGCGTCTAAGTTCACCAGACTGGGCGTAATGGTGAATCAATGCCTGTAGCGCCTGAGAAATGATCCCCTGTCCCTGATGGGATTCGTCCAGCCAGTAGCCGATTTCGGCGGTTTTATTTAGCGGTTCAATTCGATTAAAAGAGATAACGCCGACGAGTTCATTTTCTTTGAAGATCATGAACATTTTGGCGTAACCGCGTTGATGCAACATCATATTACCCTGCACCGTTTTTCGCGTGTCCTCTTCGCTGTGAACAAACTGCGGCCAGTTTAGCGACTGCTGTAACCAGTTTTTATTTTTGCAGGTTAACTGATAAAGAGGTGTGACGTGACTTTCTGCAACGGCATGTAATTCAAGTGAGTCGCTTACTTTTATCGTTTCAGTCATCTTATCTCCTGTTACTCTTTGCAGTCGTTAAAAAGCCGCCTGGCAGGCGGCTTAGGAAAGTTTACACCTCTTTGACGCTCTCCTGTTGCAGGATTTTAAGCATCTCATCCTTCATTTGTAATTTCTGTTTTTTCATGCGAGCGACTTCCGCATTGTATCCTCGACCGTCAGAGCCTTCCTTTCTGGCAATTTCATGATCAAGTTTATTATGTTTATCAAACAAGGACATAAAGCGAGGATTTTCGTTTTTCAGACGGGATATTAAATCTCGATATTCTGGAAACATACGCACTCCCTGTTAGTGGCTGACAACGTGTATATGGAATATACAACATCAGATTACCCATTTAACTTGAGGAAAAATGCGAGCGGGATCGTGTTTAACCAGACGGCACCCTCCCGGAAGAAGGTGCCTAAAAAATGAAGATTAGTTCATCACGCGATCGTCAACATACTGGCGCTTATCCGGTGCTGGAGGGAAATACTGATACAGCCATGTTTCACTGATGGCATCGCCCTGGCAGCGCAAATACATACGCATATCGACCGGATCAGTTGAGTCCGAAGTCGGATACCAGTCAAACTGAATACGGTAACCATCAATCGGCTCAATGTAGAGAATTTCTATTTGTTTCGCTTCACCACTGGAAAGTGTGATAACAGGCTCAATCCCTTTCGGCGCAGCCGCTTTCAGATCACCACCGACAAAATCGACGGCAAAACGACGAGCCCATTTTTCCGGATAATGTTCACCTGGCGCCCAGCCTTCCGGGAAGCCTCCCATGCCGGTACGCGTCGCCATAACTCGTGCTAATGGACAATGAACGGGAGGCTGTGCACTCCAGTAAAGACGATACTGAAACGCCAGTTCGTCGCCCGCTTTGATTGCTTTCTCTGGTTGCCAGAAACAGACAATATTATCCAGCGTTTCTCCCGTCGTCGGGATCTCCATCAAACCGATAGTGCCCTTACCCCACTTGTTACGCGGTTCCACCCACAGACTTGGGCGTTTGTTATACCAGCCCATAATGTCCTGATAATGGGAGAAATCACGATCCAGCTGCAACAAGCCAAACCCTTTTGGATTGTTATCGGTATAGGCATTGAACTGCAATTTCTGCGGATTATTCAGCGGACGGCAGATCCACTCGCCATTGCCCCGCCACATGGAAAGACGGTCGGAATCATGGATTTGCGGATGAATGGTGTCGCACATACGACGTTCGTTAGTCCCGCAACTGAACATACTGGTCATCGGCGCGATGCCCAGTTGTTTAATGTCTTTACGCGCATACAGGTGATTTTCGACATCCATAATCACCTGGTTCTTCTCACAGTGGATGGTGAACTTGTAAGCACCAGTAATGCTGGCGCTATCGAGCAACGCATAAACGGTAAAAGTGGTCGCGCCAGGTTTTACCGTATCGAACCAGAAGGCGGTAAAGTCGGGGAACTCTTCTTTGCTGTCGGTGTAAGTGTCGATCGCCAGACCACGCGCCGACAAACCATATTGATAAGTGTCATCAACGGCACGGAAATAACTGGCACCGAGGAAAGAAACCACGTCGCGGCGCGCCAGCTCCGGTGCTTTAAATACACGGAATCCCGCAAAACCGAGATCGCTTTGCCCTTCTAATTGTTTGGTATCAACACCCGCATCGTTGTATTTGAACAACTCCGGACGGAAGTGTATTTCGCGCGCCAGATGTGTTGCTGGATCAACAGAGAACATGCGAACTCGGCGACGGAATCCCATCCCCATATGGAAGAACTGAGCGTCCAGCTGGCGATTCTCAACGTTATGCCAGAGTGATTTTTCGGCGTCATACTGAATGCTGTTATAAGCCTGCGGCGTCATCGTCGCCAGCGTATCGGGTAACGGACGCGGCGCACCACGCCACGCTGTTTGCGCTAAGTCGTGCGCCATTGACTGTAAAATAGAGAAGTCAAAACGCTGGGTTTGCCCGTCGGCAATATCAGATTCTGCTGCGAACGCAGCCTGAGAAAAAAGAGAAGCAATGCCGCTAGTCCCGCACACGGCGGCCATAGCCATTGAACCTTTAATAAATCGTCTACGATCCATACCTGAAAGTGAGTCCTTCTGGTGTAGTGAATGGTCCCGCGCTGGTCGTATTCAGCGGCAAGAAAATGCTTATTAATGACCGCTCACTCTAGACAATATTTATTAATAATCCAATTGTTGAACTCAGAGAATATGCATAAATCGGCAATTTTTTTCTGTCGATGGGATGAGCCTGATTCGTTTGTAAAATCAGGCAAATTTTTGCAAAGTCGGTTGGACAGAATTTAAAGCAAACCACAGCGGCGTTTACTGCGTTCTTCCGCTTCCTGGTACAACTGAAACTCATCAAATACCGGACACCCCAGCGCCAGTTCAAAAGCCTCCCGGCTGGCATTACCGTGACTGCGCATTTGCGTTTCATTACCCAGATTCGACTGGAAGATCCCCGCAGCACTAACCGGCAGGAAATCCTCATAGGTAATAGGTTGCGCCACTACCCAACCACGTTCGATCAAAGGTTGTGGATCGTCTCCGGGATGGATCGCCTGACGATGCGCCTCACCCGATGGCGTCAGGCGATAGCGAAACCATGCCAATCCCTGCTGGCGCATCAGAAATTCACTGTCCGGGAAGGCGCTGAAGGTTTCCTGCAAATGCAGTTGGTGAGTGAGATTATCCTGTCCGATTCCGGCGTTACGCAGAAGCTCATCATACAGTTGCCGTCCTTTCGGCGTTAATGCCACACCACGTTGCTCTATCTCACCAAAGCGTGCGGTATGTGTTCCCTGCTTTTGCCCTGCAAACAACACTGTCTCTTCCAGCGCCTTAAAACTGGTCTGGCGCAGTAAAATCGGCACCTCGCGGCGCGGCGGCCCTTCGATCAGAATTTTGGGTTCAATACCGCATTCGGGCATCATCGACTGCACCCGGTCAATGTCGAGCGTGCGTGGCGTCAGGTGGTTAATATGGCAGCCAGGAAAACAGACCACATCAGCAATCAGTCGATGTTCGTTGTGCAACGCGCGATAGGTTTCTTCATCTACTGTTGCTGACTGATGCCAGCGAAACGTCTCCAGGACTTCCTGCACAAACTCCCGCGCCTGAGCTTTGCTAAAGCCGCCCTCCCGATCATATACATCTAACAGTTGCCGACAACGCGGGGTAAAGATATCGCGCTGATGTAAAATCTCCGCCGCCTTCTGGCGCAAGGTTTCGTTTTCGATGAGCTCAAGGCGAAGTAATGAGGTAAAAACCCGGAAAGGATTACGCGCCAGCGAGGCATCATCGATAGGACGAAATGCTGTGGAATGTACCGGCACGCCCGCCTGCGAGAGATCGTAATAACTGACCGGATACATCCCCATAATGGCAAATATCCGCCGTAGAGTGGCAAGCTCTTGTGCGGTGCCGACGCGAATCGCCCCATGACGTTCAACGTTAAGTCGCGCCAGTTCGTCCGCATTTACCATTTTTTCATGCAATTGGGGATTGTTTTCCAGCACAGACAGATTGACGTCAGCCACCAGTTCCAGCAGTGTACCGTACTGTGGAACTTCTTGCTGATACATGGCTGACATAGCCTGCGAAAACTGTTCCCGAATCTCATCCGCCGTGATGCTGTTCGCCATAATCTCTGCCTCCAGTGGTCAGTAATCTGGAGTGTAGGTAACCACATTTACTCTGGTGGGAAGAATTTACAAACTGTGATCTCCCCACGAAATCAGTAAAACCACGCCTGAAAACGTAACAAAATTGCTTTATATGTTAATAATATTTTGCAATCAAGTTATCATAATCAAACAACTTCACTTGTCAGCGGCACCGCTTCGTTTTTAACATCGCTTATGGAAAAAAATAGTCTGTTTAGTCAGCGCATCCGTTTGCGCCACCTTCATACTTTCGTAGCTGTCGCACAACAAGGAACTTTGGGGCGCGCGGCTGAAACCCTTAATTTGAGTCAACCTGCGCTCTCTAAGACATTGAATGAACTTGAACAATTGACAGGCACCCGCTTATTTGACCGTGGACGTCAGGGCGCGCAGCTCACCTTACCTGGCGAGCAATTTTTAACCCATGCAGTCAGAGTGCTTGACGCCATCAACACCGCAGGTCAGGCGCTTAATCGTAAAGAAGGGCTTAACAATGATGTTGTAAGGGTTGGTGCGTTACCCACTGCTGCACTGGGGATCTTGCCTTCCGTTATTGGTCAGTTTCATCAGCAACAAAAAGAGACCACTCTGCAAGTTGCCACCATGAGTAACACCATGATTCTGGCAGGCTTAAAAACGGGAGAAATTGATATCGGTGTTGGCCGGATGTCAGATCCTGAACTGATGACCGGGCTTAATTACGAATTGCTGTTTCTCGAATCGCTGAAACTGGTTGTCCGGCCTAATCACCCGCTTCTTCAGGAAAACGTGACGCTAAGCCGGGTACTGGAATGGCCGGTTGTCGTATCGCCGGAAGGCACTGCGCCCCGCCAACATTCAGATGCGTTAGTACAAAGCCAGGGCTGCAAAATTCCTTCGGGTTGTATTGAAACGCTTTCAGCATCGCTTTCGCGTCAGCTTACGGTTGAATATGACTATGTGTGGTTTGTCCCTTCTGGCGCAGTAAAAGACGACCTGCGTCATGCCTCGCTGGTGGCGCTGCCTGTTCCTGGACATGGCGCAGGCGAACCGATTGGAATACTGACCCGCGTAGATGCAACGCTCTCTTCCGGCTGTCAGCTAATGATTAACGCAATTCGGAAATCAATGCCATTCTGAAAGGTGAAGGGATCTTGCGATCCCTTCTTTGACATTATCACGCCGTTGCCAAACTAACCGAGTTGCCTGCCCCTCGTTGATCCACAGGTAACGATTGTTTCTTCAGGCGGAATACATCCACAGCCTCAGTTAATCGTGTCGCCTGCTCTTCAAGCGACACCGCCGCTGCATCCACAATGGCACTCATCGTTTTACCTGCTGTTGCCACTTCATCAGCCCCTTGTCCAATCAACTCAACTGATTCGCTGATTAAGCCTTCAATTTCTTTCGCTGCCTGGGCGCTGCGACTGGCAAATGTACGCACTTCGCTGGCAACAACCGCAAATCCGCGACCTTGCTCACCAGCTCGCGCGGCTTCAACGGCGGCATTGAGCGCCAGAATATTTGTCTGGAAAGCAATACTGTTGATCACGGCGGTGATTTCGGAAATTTTTTTCGAGCTACTGGAGATATCGCCCATCGTTTTCACCACGCCGGAAACTGTCTTCCCGCCATCGCTGGCTTTAACGGAAGCCTCTTGTGCCAGACGGCTCGCGTGGTGTGCATTATCCGCATTCTGTTTCACCGTCGCGGTGAGTTGCTCCATGCTGGCAGCGGTTTGTTCAATCGCCGCCGCCTGTTCTTCAGTGCGTGAAGAAAGGTCAGCATTGCCAGCGGAAATTTCGCTGGTGCCGCGATAAATCTCCTCCGCCCCCTGGCGTACCGTCCCGACGGTCATCACCAGCGAATGCTGCATTTTCTGTAGATGGCGGCTCAAACGTCCAATTTCACTGCGCCCCGTCGGTTCGTCGTTCATTGTCAGATCGCCACTGGCGATTTGTTCAATACGGTGCGCGGCATGTTGCAGAGGTCGAATCACAATCCGACGCAAAACAATGAAGGTCATCAGCGTCATGACCAGGGCAAGCATAAACGCACCTATCATAAACATCACACCCAGTCGAGTGCGCTGATGCGCCTGCTCCGCCAGGTGGTTCGCTCTGGCGCTACGTATTTCAACGGCTTTGTTTAATATATGGGTATAAGTATTATCCAGCGTTCGGATATGCTCACTTTCATGATTAATAATCGCTTCAAACATGCCATTTTTGGCATATTTCAGCATAGGCTGGAGGCCAGTTATATAAGCCTGAAAACGTTGATTTAATTCAGCGTTCAGAGCTTCATCTGCAGCCGTTTTCACCTGGCGATTCTGGTAAGTACGATAACCTTGCTGCGATTGTTTAATCTGCAATTCCGCTTGTGCGATATTTCGCTTCATCTCTTCCATTTCTGCGATACGGCTCGCCGCCCCGGCCTGAATCATATTGATCCGGGCTGAACGCAGATAATCAGAGCTATTTGCCAGACCGGTGCGAGTCTGGATCTCCGCAGTAGCGTCACGCTGATCGCGGTCAGCCTGCCAGAGAAAATACCCAGCCAGAGCTGAACTCAGGGCAAAAAGAAGTAATATGCCGCCCAGAATAAAGGCAAATAACGGAACTAACCTGATGTGATGTAAAAAACCTAAGCGGTGTGAGGGTGTTGTATGCATGGCCGTTGTCTCTCTTCCAGATTTACTCCCGAGAGAGAATCATCGGCAATCGGTGGTAATTACTTACGACCAAAAACGTTTTCACTTCACATTTTTACAACATGTTATGCGTTAAGAGATCATCGGGCGCCGCAATGAATAAACTGGCGAATAAGAATGCTTTGTGAGGTGTATTGCGTGAAATTCTGGAAAGCGTTACGCAATTCCGTAAAGTGATTATTTCCCTGCTAAGAGAAACTGCATAGGATGATCGCGGGTGCCTGAGACTTTCTGTTTTCAGGCTAACCGGGAATCAGAAAGACGAAGGCCCCGACCGATATTTCTATCAACCGAGGCCGACGAATGAACCCAACAATTCAGATGTTAGCCTCTTACCCGCCATCCGGCAAGGAGAAAGGCTATGAAGCGCAACCCTCTGGTGGTGTGTCTGCTCATTATTTGTTTCACAATACTGGCATTCACACTTCTGACCCGACAAACGCTCTACGAACTGCGGTTCCGGGACGGTAATAAGCGCGGGGAGTTTTCCCCGCGCATCTGGCTGGCAGGTTCATTTTCTCATGGCACCCCTTTTTTCCTTTCAGTTAGTACATGTCTTTTTCGATGCGCTGATAGATCCATCGTTACAAACAAATTTGCCACCAGCAGTACAGTGGGATATCCCACCTTTCGAACCAGAACACGGCTTGCGCCCGGCATCGGCATAAAACGAAACAAGCATTCCCACAAACAAGATAAGTGCAATTTTTTTCATATAACCTCCATTGTTTACCAAATTTTATGTTCGGTATAAAAGTTATACGCTTGGTGGATTTGATTTCACTTAGAGAGATCAAAAATTGAGGAAATTGGATTTCAATCTTAACTGAAAGATAAATTGGTTAAATATAATCCAGATAAACACATAAAGGCTAATTATGGTTTTATTTGTCATACAAATAAATATAATAGATGCTTCCGATGTAGACCCGTATTCTTCGCCTGTACCACGGGTCTGGTTTAGTACAGGCGCTTTCTTTTATTGTCGTCAGGAACGCTTACGCGGCATCATGCGCAGAAGCGTGTTGTCCTTCCAGAAATAGTGGTGTGCCAATGCAGCAGCAGCATGTAGCCCGATAACGAAATATCCCAAATTTGCCAGCGTTTCATGCCACGACTTTAAAATATCCACCAGATCGAAATTTGGCTCTGATGTGTAAGGCATCGTTACACCGAACGCAAACCAGGGATTGCCACGGTTATACATCATCACGATACCAATCAGTGGCAACGCGATAAACAGCAGGTAAATGACCAGATGCCCAAGATGCGCAAGCCCCGTCATCATCGGTTTCGGTTTAGGCACAATTGGCGGGGTTGGGTATTTCAGTCTTAGCACAAGACGAAGCACCATTAGTACGAGAATCGAAATGCCGCAGGAAACATGGATCATGTTGATGAGCGGCCGATCGGCTCGCGGGAAAAAGCCACGAAACTCCATTGCGCAATACGCTGCAATAACCAGCAAAAAGACCAGCCAGTGAATGCCAATTTGTAACCTTGAATATTTCTTTTCCATAACATTTCCCGCTTTAAAACAATTTTCCGTTAACATAACCAGCTTTTCTTAAAATTTCATTAAATATTGTTCGCCCTTTTTCAGTACGTTACGTTTCGCTGCACGAATGTAGATTGCTCATCCCGCCATCCTGGTCTAAGCCTGGAAAGGATCAATTTTCACCCAAGAGTTCCTTACAGGAGAAAACCATGAGTAAAGTTGGCATTAACGGTTTTGGTCGTATCGGTCGACTGGTGTTGCGTCGATTACTTGAGGTCAAAAGCAACATAGACGTTGTCGCTATTAATGATCTCACATCACCGAAAATTCTCGCCTATCTGCTGAAACACGATTCAAACTACGGCCCGTTCCCCTGGAGCGTTGATTTCACAGAAGACTCACTTATCGTCGATGGGAAAAGCATTGCGGTTTACGCCGAAAAAGAGGCGAAAAATATTCCGTGGAAAGCGAAAGGCGCAGAAATCATTGTCGAATGTACAGGCTTTTATACCTCTGCAGAAAAATCACAGGCGCATCTGGATGCTGGCGCCAGGAAGGTACTGATTTCCGCCCCTGCCGGTGAGATGAAAACTATCGTTTATAACGTCAATGACGACACTCTGGATGGCAACGACACCATTGTTTCCGTGGCGTCATGCACCACCAACTGTCTTGCGCCGATGGCCAAAGCCTTGCACGACAGTTTCGGAATAGAAGTCGGCACGATGACGACTATTCATGCCTATACCGGCACCCAGTCACTGGTGGATGGTCCGCGTGGTAAAGATCTACGCGCTTCACGTGCGGCGGCAGAAAATATCATTCCCCACACCACTGGCGCGGCAAAAGCCATTGGCCTGGTGATCCCGGAACTGAGCGGCAAACTGAAAGGCCATGCGCAGCGTGTACCCGTGAAAACAGGTTCGGTCACCGAACTGGTGTCTATTCTCGGGAAAAAAGTCACTGCCGAAGAGGTAAACAACGCGCTTAAAAAAGCGACAAACAATAACGAGTCATTTGGTTATACCGATGAAGAAATAGTCTCTTCCGATATCATTGGTAGCCATTTCGGTTCGGTGTTTGATGCCACGCAAACGGAGATTACCGCCGTGGGCGATTTACAACTGGTGAAAACAGTCGCCTGGTACGATAACGAATATGGGTTTGTTACCCAGCTTATTCGCACTCTCGAAAAATTCGCCAAACTCTGACAGATACAGGCGGAGAAAAATGCCTCCGCCTGTTTTACACATTATGACTGTAAATAGACTACCTGGGTTTGAAGGTATTCATGCAAGCCATGTTTACCGGTCACTAGAGCAGGCGACATTTTGTGGGCAATAAGGAAGAACGGGAAGTTCCACGGCAGAATACCGGTGGTCACGCCAAGAGCACGTTTAAACAGAATAATATGATCGCTTTGAATAATTTTTCCCTCATAACGCCACGCCCACTTCGATTTCAGCCAATTGCTGGCTCTTGCCCCCTTACTCGACAATCAGCGTACTGATTTCTCTGGCGCGTTCGCGGTATTGAAGTTTAACCCGTTAAAACAATCAGATTGATGCTCAAAAGGATCTCAAGAAGATCCTTTTGAGTTTTCTAATCGTTATGCCCTACCAGTTACCATATGGATAGTGCTTTCCCTTGATAAAATCGCGGATAAAGGGGGCGTAACCGTTAGCCTTGATGTAACTGAAATCAATCTGGTTGGGAACGTTTTTGCATATCAGCATATCATCCCCCGTCAGGGTAAACTGTCTGGCTGGTTGCTGGAGTACGGATGGGTTCCCGTTATCCTCAAGCCAGACCCGTACAGTACCGCCTGGAGCAAGACCAACAGCCATTCGCTTCCGGTAGTAAGGTTTACCTGGATGATACGGATCAGGATATGCCGTAGCCATCTGCTGCCACGTCTCCCGGCTGAACCAGATCTCCGTTTCATACGCTTTCTTGTCGATAACCGAGTCCCAGCACACCGTCATTCGTACCGGCAGTGCTTTTCCCCGGTTAAAATACCCGCCATACCCCCCTATCAAATCATGCCAGCGCCCGACACTCAGATCACTGATGTCTATAGGATCTAACCGACGGAAGATACTTTCCCGAATATCCCCGTCCTCCAGGTACACCATCGTCACCCGTGCAGGCAGATTTTTCGGGTATATAAAACTAAAATTCCAGTTATCGTAAGGCAGCTTCTTTCCCCACTGCTCCACGCCGTCTCCCAGCAGCGTCTTCACGCCTGCCCGGCGGTCATGGCAGCCTGAAAGCAGAATGCCCCCCAGCACGGCCACCATCAACGGTAATCGTCTCATCCCTTCCTCCTCAGAACAGTCCGTCCAGCACGTCCACGTTCGCCCGCGCCCGGTCTTCCCACTGCTGCTGGTCATCCATCCTCCACACCGTCCGCACCCACCCTTTGCCCGGAGCCATCGGCCACACGAACGAGCGGTCGTCAGTCGGCGCATAGTGGTTTCGCAGAAAAACCTCTCCCGAGGACGGACTCACCCACAGGCTCAGGTCCGAATCGATGTTCCAGTTCGCCGAACAGTGCAGATAACGCCCGATGGTTCGCATCTCCTCCGCCGTGAAGCCCTCCGGCTCTGCGCCGCGCCGGATCGCACGCCCCTGGGCTGTTGCTTTGTCACACAAGGGAAGCAATTCTGATGGCAGCGCCAGCTCTTTGTTACTGCTGAGTATCGGTTCAAACATAACCCCGGCGTCCTGTGCCGCATCGAGCATCACCCGCATACACACCTTTTCCCAGTCGTTCGGCACCGCCCTGCGCGTCATAAACACCGCCGCGCCGGCTTTCTTCTCAAAAATAAAAGCCCGAGCCTTGTCAAGGTTAACCAGCGGCCACGAAATCATTTTTGTCTCCACCTTACCGTGTGGCATCAGGTACTTCAGCGCCGGCAGTGAAAACAGCGCCTCACGCATCTTCTCCGCCTGACGGTATACCGCAGTCTGCGTCTCGTCCGCGCTCTCCGGTATCACGTCAAAGTCCGGCATCGTCAGCAGGGAAATCTCATCCTCGCCCGCGTTGTAGCCCCCGCCAATGTCCGAATGCGCCCCCGGCAGTGCCAGCTCCGGCCACATCCCCACGATGCTGTTCAGACTGAAGTTATAACGGCACTCGTGCATTGCGCTTATCTGAAACACCTTCTGCGCCACAGAAGGACGCAGCTCAAGGTTGACACCAGGATTACTGCGTCCGTTAATATCATAGAAATTCAGCAGACTCCCGATGGCTGCCACTGTGTCAAACAGCCCCAGAAAGCGCACCTCTCCCGCAGGTTTTCCATGGTATCTGGACATATCCAGCCCGTTCTCTATTGCAGCTACTATCGCCGTATCCTGGTTCATAACCCGGTTGGCAAAGTGCCGTGCCGCTGCCGCACCGCGACTGAACCCGAACACATCAAACTGCACCTTCGCGATCGCCACTTTATCGCGGTTACGACTGCTAAATATATTCAGTGCAGAAGCTATTTCCTCAAGAGCTTCATCGGTCTTAGTTACCACTCCCTCAAACTGCCGGATAAGGCTGCTGCCCAGCCCCATCCCCAGCAACGAGTCGCTTTTCCCATCTGCCGTCCCGATGCCGCTGACGTAGGCTTTCACCTGCGCCTCCATCTCATCTTCACCAAGGGCAGTATCAGATTTGTAAAGGTCATTGAGCCGGGAAATATTGGTGATGCCGCCCTGCCAGCTGGCGTTGCCTGCCCCCTCTCTGGCGTGTTCTTCATACTTCGCGCACGCCCTGGCTCGTTCCTCACCGACCAAACCGGCGCAGTGGGCATACGCCAGCCGCAGATCGTCTGCGTTTGCCCGGTTATTCCCAGTACCATCAAAGAACACCCCCACCGTCAGCGTGATCCCTCTGACCGGCACCCGCCGGCACCGGATGACTTTTCCACTGCATAAAACATCGGTGTAGTGCGTGTTCTCCCCGGTAGTTTCATACCGGTGATAGCCGGTATTACCCGGCTCAGTATTCTCGCCTGCTGCCATAAAAAATCCATTTTGTCTGAAAGGTTAAATCAGGCACATCATACTCCCCCCTTCAGTTCTTAAATAAAATCAACGCTCTATCTTCTGCACAAGATGCAGTTGCCATATTCAAATGTATGAATTCCTGGTTGTTCACTGACAGCAACGGAGCCACTGATATGCTCTGTCGCCCGGATTTAACGGGAGGATACAAGGTGCGGAGCCTGCCGTCCCTGAAGCGGAAGAGATACCGGAGTGCATCCGATCTGCTGAGCAATAGCATTCACAACAACTGAAGGTGTATTCAGGATAATGGCCCTGTATTGGTCATTCCAGCTAGCAGGGAAAGCTCGTCAGTAAGCAAACGCGACTCGTCCCGGTCAAAAAAGTCTGTTCCTGTGTAAACATCAATCATCGTAGATGACGGCATCGTGGAAAAACGATTCTGTGAAGGGCTTCATAAAAACAAGTGTGAAAGGAATAAAAGGCAGAAGTAAAAGTAAAGAGTCATGCCCGTTTGCCAACGGTATTTCACAAACGGGCAATTTTTAACGTAGTGAACGACTTTCCATCGCTTCAATAAGCACAGCGTCGTGTTTCAGCGTCTGCCAGGCCTGGGTGACTTCAGCGGGAAAGTCAACGTGAACGATAAAATCGCGCCCGCGTGGCCCATAGCCATCGCTATCATCGCGTAAACGCGGCAGCTCGCCAGTGAGTAGTGATAGATAACGCTCAACTGGCCATAATCCTTCCAGTGGATTAGCAAATGCAACACTGTCTGCGTCATTCACTAATTGTGGTATAAATCCCGGATAACTTAACCAGCGTGGTGCATCGGGGTTGTCCCCGGTCATACGGCGGAACGTCGCCATCGTGCGCCGCTGCATGGTGGGGTCTTGAACAACGATAGCCGTATGAACTCGTTCTACGGCCTGATTCAATAGCGCGATGCTAAAGCGTGCGTTTTCACCGCAGTTTGTTGACTGGTCTTCAATCCAGATTTTTTCATGCGGAATATGCCAGAACTGATGAGCGATATCCGCCAGGATGGTAGCTTCTGCTCTGCCAGTGGTGCGGATAGTGTTGTAATGCGGATGTTGTGCGATGGCACTGTATAAAAACGTTGTCGAGTGACCGATACCACCGCTGATCAGTAAAGGAATTTGCTGATCTCGGGCAATCTTGCAAGCGGCGTCGATAGTAGGGATAACCGCATTACCTGCAAGGATCACGCAATCAGCCTGATACGGAGCAGCACCGGAGAAATCATCCTGCGCCAGCCATCGACCGATAACGTTTATGGCATCTATGGTTGCCGGCGAAAGCGTCGGAAACGGGGTAATGTTCATGGTTCCTCCTTATCGTTCCCTTAAGAATACTGCGTGAGATAATAGTGAGAAGCGGAGCACTCTGAAAGGAGGAAGTCGTATTTCGTTAACCGCCTCTGCGCAAACATGGTATATGTTTTACAGAAAAGCTGTAGATAAACATTATTCATCTTGCAGCAGAGAATTGTATTTTTCTGAACTCCTGAATTTTGCCCTTACCGTTTTTAGAATTAATATAAAACCCGGCGCTAAATGCTTACCGGGTTTTAGATTTATCAACCAGATTGCAGCGTTATCCGCTAATCTGCTCCATCGCCTGCAAAATACGCTTGTCAGAAATAGGATAAAGCGTACCAAGTTGTTGAGCGAAGTAACTGACGCGCAACTCCTCTATCATCCAGCGAATCTCTTTCACGTCTTCATCCTCACGACGTGCTGGCGGCAGTTTGTTGATCCACTGCTGCCACGCCTGCTGGACGTTTTCGACTTTCAGCATCTGAGCACGGTCACGATGCGGGTCAACCGCCAGTTTTTCCAGTCGTTTTTCAATCGCCTGCAAATAACGCAGCGTGTCACCCAGACGTTTGAAACCGTTACCGGTGACAAAACCGCGATATACCAGCCCGCCCATCTGCGCTTTGATATCTGAAAGTCCCAGCGCCATCGTCATATCAACGCGCCCTTTCAGGCGTTTATTGATATTGAACACCGCTGTGAGGATTTGCTCGACCTGCTTCGCAATATCCACCACCGTATCGTTCAGTTCGGCACGCACTTTTTCATGCAGCGCAGCAAAGCCTTCTTCCGTCCAGACAGGGCCACCGTTGGCATCGATCAATTTATCCACACCGCAGGAGATACAGTCGTCGATCAGATCCAGCACTTTGCCATACGGGTTAAAGTACAGCCCTAACTTGGCTTTGTTTGGTAACTTTTCATGCAAGTACTTGATCGGCGATGGAATATTCAGCAGTAGCAAACGGCGAAGACCGTTCCACATCGCTTGCTTCTGTTCCAGCGGATTATCAAACAGTTTGATCGCTACGCTGTCGCGTTCATCCACCAACGCTGGCCACGCCTTCACTTTGTAGTTGCCGCGCTTCTGCTCGTAGCTTTCCGGCAGTTGCCCAAAGCTCCAGATATGCAGTCCGCTCTGCTCGATACCGTCATCCGCCACCGCAGACAGCGTTTCCTGCACTTTGCCTTTCAGCGCGTCTTTCAGATCTTGTAGCGAGCGCCCTTCTTTTAGCTTCTTGTTTTTGTCATCCACCACGCGGAAGGTGATTTTCAGGTGATCGGGCACCTGATCCCAGTGCCAGTCCTCGCGGTCAACGGTAACGCCGGTCATCCGCCGCAGCTCGCGCTCAAGGCTGTCGAGCAACGGCAGCTCCAGTGGCGTGACGCGGCCTAAGAACGCTTCGGCGTAGTTTGGCGCGGGTACAAAATTACGCCGTACCGGTTTCGGCAACGATTTAATCAGAGCAATCACCAGTTCGCGGCGCAGACCGGGGATCTGCCACTCAAAACCGCTCTCTTCCACCTGGTTAAGTAACGGCAGCGGAATATGTACCGTCACGCCGTCCGCATCCGCCCCCGGCTCAAACTGATAACTTAAACGCAGCTTGAGATTGCCCTGATGCCAGAAGTTTGGATAATCCAGCTTGCTGATTTTTTCCGCACCTTCTTTGATCAACATGCTCTTTTCAAAGTTCAGCAAATCAGGCGTTTCGCGGCTGACTTTTTTCCACCAGCTGTCGAAGTGACGTGCGGAGATCACATCGTGGCTGATGCGCTGGTCGTAAAACTCAAACAACGTTTCGTCGTCCACCAGAATATCGCGCCGACGTGATTTGTGTTCCAGCTCTTCTACTTCCGCCCGCAGTTTCAGGTTTTCGCCGAAGAATACGTGCCGCGTCTGCCAGTCACCTTCCACCAGCGCGTGGCGAATAAAGAGTTCACGACATAATGCCGGATCAATCTGGCTGTAGTTGACCTTGCGCGCGGCAACAATCGGCAAACCATAAACAGTGACTTTTTCCGTTGCCATCACCGCGCCCTGCGCCCGTTCCCAGTGTGGTTCGCTGTAGGTGCGTTTAATCAAATGCTGAGCGACGGGTTCCACCCATTCTGGATCGATGCGTGCCGCAATACGCCCCCACAGACGGCTGGTTTCTACCAGTTCCGCCACCATTACCCATTTCGGTGGCTTTTTGAATAAACCAGAACCGGGGAAGATGGAGAAACGCGCGTTACGTGCGCCGGTATATTCCTGTTTATCGGCATCTTTCATGCCGATATGCGAAAGCAAACCGGTCAGTAAGGCGATATGAATTTCGCGATACTCCGCCGGTTCGCTGTTAACCGGAATGCCAAGTTCTTTTACTACCTGGCGCAACTGGGTGTAGATATCCTGCCATTCGCGCACCCGCAGATAGTTGAGATAATCGGTACGACACAGGCGACGGAAGGCGTTAGAAGAAAGCGCCTTTTGCTGCTCGCCAAGATAATTCCACAGATTTACAAACGCGAGGAAGTCGGACTCTTTATCGTGGAAACGACGATGTTTCTCATCCGATGCCTGCTGTTTGTCCATTGGTCGCTCACGCGGATCCTGAATGGAGAGCGCGGACGTGATAATCATCGCCTCACGCACGCAGCCATGTTTTTGCGCTTCCAGCACCATACGCGCCAGACGTGGGTCGACAGGCAACTGCGAGAGCTGACGACCGAGCGGCGTCAGTTTATAGGCGCTGGCCTGTTCATCAGTGGTGATCGCGCCCAGCTCTTCGAGCAGACGCACGCCATCCTGGATATTGCGTTTATCCGGTGCTTCGACAAACGGGAACGCGGCGATATCGCCCAGCCCCAGCGCGGTCATCTGCAAAATAACCGAGGCCAGGTTGGTACGCAGAATTTCCGGGTCGGTAAACTCCGGGCGCGAGAGAAAATCGTCTTCGGAATAGAGACGAATACAGATCCCTTCTGACACACGTCCGCAGCGACCTTTACGCTGATTAGCAGAAGCCTGCGAAATCGGCTCAATCGGCAAACGCTGCACTTTCGTGCGATAGCTATAGCGGCTGATACGCGCCGTACCGGGGTCGATAACGTATTTAATACCCGGTACGGTCAGCGACGTTTCCGCGACGTTGGTCGCCAGCACAATGCGCCGTCCGCTGTGCGACTGGAAGACGCGGTTTTGTTCGCTGTTAGATAGTCGTGCGTAAAGCGGCAAGATTTCGGTATGACGCAGATTCAGCTTGTTCAGCGCATCGGCGGTATCGCGAATTTCCCGCTCGCCGCTCATAAAGATCAGGATATCACCAGGGCTTTCCTGGCTTAGCTCTTCTACGGCATCGAAAATGGCCTGCAACTGGTCTCGTTCGGTGTCATCCGCTTCTTCAACAATCGGGCGATAGCGCACTTCCACCGGATAAGTGCGACCGGAGACTTCGATGATCGGCGCATTATTAAAGTGGCGAGAGAAACGTTCAGGATCGATGGTCGCCGAGGTGATGATCACTTTCAGATCTGGACGACGCGGCAGCAACTCTTTCAGATAACCGAGCAGAAAATCAATGTTCAGGCTACGCTCGTGCGCTTCGTCGATGATGATAGTGTCATACTGCATCAGCAGGCGATCCTGCTGGATTTCCGCCAGCAAGATACCGTCAGTCATCAGTTTGACCATCGTATTGTCGCTTACGTGATCGCTAAAACGAACCTTATAACCGATACAACCACCGGGCTCGGTCTGCAACTCTTCAGCAATACGGTTCGCTACCGTTCGTGCCGCCAGGCGACGCGGCTGGGTATGGCCGATCAGCCCTTTAATCCCGCGCCCCAGCTCCATACAGATTTTCGGTAACTGGGTGGTTTTACCGGAACCCGTTTCACCGGCGACAATGACGACCTGGTGATCGCGAATCGCTTCGAGAATGTCCTGTTTTTTCTGACTAACCGGTAAATTTTCCGGATAAGTAATCTCCGGACGCGCCGCTTCACGCAGCAGGACTTTCCCTGCTGCCAGGTCAATCTCTTTTGCCATTTCCTGGAAAATAGCCTGTTGTGCATCAGGATTTTTAACCTTCTTCACACCATGCAGACGGCGGGAAAAGCGCATTCTGTCACGCAGCATTAGCGAATCCAGCCGCTGCTGCAAGGCATTAAAGGTCAATTTTTGTTGTTCTGTCATAACGTTAGAGGGCAGTAGTCTGCCTGGTTAATTTTCTTTTAAATGATAGATATAGAGTACCACATCGCGGTTTTTTATGCGTTGTTCAATAAATTCGAACATAGACTTCGATTTATTGCGCTATCTCTGTGGCAGGATTGTGAATAAAGTGTCAACAAGCAACGGGGCATCGCCCATTCAAACATCTATAAGGAAACACCATGAGCAAGGTATTAGTTCTTAAATCCAGCATCCTGGCAGGGTACTCTCAGTCTAATTTGTTGTCCGATTATTTTGTTGAACAATGGCGCGAAAAGCACACTGCTGATGAAATCACCGTGCGTGATCTGGCTGCAAATCCGATACCGGTGCTGGATGGCGAACTGGTTGGCGCTCTGCGTCCGAGCGATGCGCCGCTGACCCCGCGTCAGCAGGAAGCTCTGGCTCTTTCCGATGAGCTGATTGCCGAGCTGAAAGCCCATGACGTTATCGTAATTGCGGCACCGATGTACAACTTCAACATCTCGACTCAACTGAAAAACTATTTTGACCTGGTTGCGCGTGCAGGCGTTACTTTCCGCTACACCGAGAACGGTCCGGAAGGTCTGGTAACCGGTAAAAAAGCCATCGTGATTACCAGCCGTGGCGGTATCCATAAAGATGGGCCGACGGATCTGGTGACGCCGTATCTGTCTACATTCCTGGGCTTTATCGGTATTACCGATGTGAAATTCGTCTTTGCGGAAGGTATTGCCTACGGTCCGGAAATGGCGGCGAAAGCGCAGGCAGACGCCAAAGCAGCAATTGACGAAGTTGTTACAGCATAAGTTTTAAGAGGCCTCCTGCAACTGTGGGAGGCTTTTTATTGTTATCCCTGAACGACCTCTTGAGGAGGCTGTTTAGGGATAACAATAAAAAAACCGCAACCTGTATCAGCGTTGCGGTTTTTGTGTCGCAGATTAAAAATCAGAACGTTTTCTTAAAGTTCAGCATCACGCCTTTATCGCTGATGCCGTCCTCTTTCCAGTGGTAAGCGTCCAGATGCAGCGAACTTTCTTTGCTGCTGTACTTCACGCCAACGCTTGCCAGGCTATTGATACCGCCGCCCTTCTGCCCGTCGTCAACATTAAAGTACTGGCTGCCAGCTCCGGCAAGACTTGCTGTACGCTGGCTCTTCGCATAACTCAGGTTTGGGCCACCTTCCAGCGTCGCGTTCGCGCTCCAGCCGTCTTTACCTGCGTAGTCTAGTTTCAGGCCAACGATGCCGTCCACCGCCGTTTCGCTGCCGCTGTTCATATTCAGGTTAAAGTCACCGGCGTTGCGTTCCTGATAACCGCCTTCCAGCGTGTGGCGCAGTTTCACTCCGGCATACGGCGTTATTTTCAACCCTTCGCGTGGTTCAAAGGTTTTCGCCCCTTCGCTGCGGAACTCCAGGTACTGCTGTTTCACGTTGGTATCGGCTGTTTTACTGACGTCGCCGTAGGCTACGGCACGGCTGCTGTCGAGGTTATGAACATCATAACGCAGGGCGTTATTCCAGCTCATCCCGTTTTCGAACGCCATCTGGTGCTTCAGTCCAAAGAACTGGCTGTAGCCGCCGGTTACGCCGTTGTCCCCTGCCGAGTCAGAACCGTTACCATCCAGACGGGCGATCCCATACTCCAGGCTCAGGCTCTGGCTTTCACTCAGGTCGAGAGTTTTACGCAGCGCCAACATGTCATATTGCGTGTCGTTGCCCAGTTCCGCGCGCGGATCGCCTTTTGCCACCACGTTGAACGCCAGACCGTTGCCCACCTTCGGTGCGGCATCCGCCAGCATACTGAAGCGGTTGCTTAACACCCGTGCTTCACGGAATACGGTGGTCGCCTGACTGCCGCTGATTTGCTTAAGCGCACTGTTAAGATCCGCCGTGGTGCCTACGTTCAGACTGGTGTATAGCTCGTTATTGGTGTAACCCGCGTCCAGCGCCTGCGCAACATCATTCACCGAGGCATCGGTAGCCACATCGGTATAAGCGTTTTTGTTCATGGTGACGTCAACGTTACCACTGGCATCGGTGCTACCCTGCGCATTCCACACCACAGAGGTGGAGGTGATGGCATCAGCATCCGTCAGGTTACTGCCCTGCACCACGTTATCGAAGGTGACTGTAGTGTCTGCTGTGCCTGCGGCGAAGCCGGTGTTGATTTCCACGCCGCTCATGCTGGCATTGTTTACTTTCAGCTTACCGGCGCTGCCATCAGCGTTGGTTCCCACAACGTAGCCGTTGAGGCTGTTGGTGCCGCTCTCTTCGCCCGTTGTGTTATCAACAAACGATGTCACCGTGGTGTTCGGCACATCCGGCAACGTGTAATCGCCGTAATGGACTTCGGTGGAGTTACCGTTGTTACCGTTAATACCTTCCACGTTCACGCTGTCGCCCTGTTTGATCAGGCCTGACCCGGTTACGCCATCGGCGATCACTACCGTACCGTTGTTGACTACGTGGCCATTCGTCCCCAGCACACTGAACGCATAAGAATCATTGGCATAGATATTAATGGTGCCATTGTTCTCAATAACTGCGTCCGCCGTGGCATTGGCATCCAGTTGCATACCAATCAGGCCGGTATCGGTCGTGCCTTCCGTTCCCAGATTAATAATGCCCTTATTGACCAGTTGCGCGTTATTATTCCCTTCCATCGCCACGGTATTATTGCCGCTGATGTTCATGGTGCCGTCATTCTGCGCGACATAGTTGGTGTGCGTGAATTTCACGGCGCTGGCGTTATCATGATCGAAATTAATCTCGCCTTCACTCATGTTCCAGAAGAACGCGTCCGTAGCTGCGGCGTTACTGGCGCTGACAACGACTGATTTGGCGGTTGAATCCACTTTACCATTGTTAATAAAGCGCCCGTTCCCCCCCCAAATATTGACTGCGCCGTTGTGGGAGGAGTTCGTCAGTGACATATGCCCGGTGTTGTAGAGCGTGCCAGACTGGTTGATGTGAACGGCGTTTTTGTTGTTATCGAGAATAAATTCGCCGTGGTTGTTAAAAACGGCATTGTTATCGATTTCCAGCATCCCGGCATTACTGCCTTCGCTGCTGTTGCCCAGAATCCAGGTGCCGTCGTTATTCACCACTGCATTATTGGTTAATTTAGAACCATGTTTTACAATGCCGTCTTTTTGGTTATTGAAGATGCCGTTCTGCTGGTCGATGCGACTGGTGACGGTGCCGCTGTTGTTAAAGACGCCCGCTTTCTGCACCAGTTTATTAACCGTGCCAGAGTTGTTCACCTGCGAAGTATTTTTGCCAGCATACATTGTTACCTGGCCCGAAACCGTGCCATCGTTATTCAGCGTGCCGCCATCAACATCGATATTGCTAAGTGTACCCGCGTTATCGACCTCTCCGCCTTCGTTCAGTTTAATCTGGTTGTTGATATTTCCTGTTGCGGTATTTTCCAGTTCACCGTTCAGCACCGTCACCACTGGGCCAGAAATCGTACCGGAGTTGATGGCGCTGCCTGACGTGGTGTTAGTAATCACCACAGACTGAGCGAAATTCGTTGACTGCCCTTCGGTGCTGAGCGTGTCTCCCCCGGTGTAGACCAGGCTAACTGCCGGATCGGTCGGGTTATACTCACTGGAATTTTCACAAACGCCCAGCGTGCAAATGGTACCGTAATTAATAATGGTGCCTGAACCATCGGTATAAAAAGCCTGGCCGACATCGGTATTAATATTAATCACGCCGGTTTTGTCGTTAATCGCCACGCCACTGCCAATCGCGCCCATCGCAAATAACTGGTTATTTTGCTCTTTTGTGACGTATTCATCCGCCGTCAGATTGATAGTACCCTGGTTTACCGCTGTACCGCCGTTCAGCGCCAGCATACCAAAACCTTCATTGTTGACGTTGATAGTGCCTGTATTCAACCCGGTGGCATCAGCCCAACCAGCATCGGTCGACCCCACCAGCATACCGCCGCCCATCAGATACGGGGAATTCGTCTGCCAATAAGCTTCGCTGGCTATATCGCCATTTTCATCCAGAGTCGGGATAAAACTATCGACGTTAATTTCTCCGGCATTGATAGCCGTGCCTTTTGCTGAAGAAACGCCATAGGTTCCTGCGCCATGCAAATTAATCAGCGCGTTAGCTTCATTAGTGACCTGCCCATAATTATCCGCCATTAAGACAAAGGATACTCCACTATACCAGGGAAGGGGATAAATCGCTTCGCCATAACTTCCTTGTGGTGTAGTGACAGAAACTACGCTAATCGTACCACCAGCCGCATTTGTCGCATTTGATCCCTCTCCGCTAGAGTGAATCATCGCAACTTTTGAGTCGCTGGCCTGATTTTCTCCCGGCAACGCCGTTATGGTGCCAAAATTAGTGACAGATGCGCCTCCGCGAGCCTGCATTAATTCCTGCGAAGTAGTCGCATTAATGGTTCCATAGTTATCAATATGCGTTCCGGCATTATCTGCCATAAGAACGGCGTAGGGGAAAAAATATTGGATATTTATAAGATTACCGATAACGTCAATAACGGAATCACTGTTGAGCGTGACCGCTGCGCCACCTGAAGCGGCAACAAGTGTTACCTGACCACGTAACGTACTGGCATCCACATTGGAGTGACCACTGACGCTAACAGCATTCGCGCCAGAAACGTTAACACCCGTCACAATCTGCTCTGCGCTTATTCCAGAAACGTTGATACCGCCCTGAAGGTTAACCGTATTGCCTGTTCCGGTGACGTTGATCCCCCGCATATTGGCTTCTAGCGTGGTCATACCGTCATTGAGTGAGAAATTTATACTGCCGTTCAAATCAACGGTGTTATTTTCACCGCTAATATTCACCCCATCCAGCGCAGTCGGTACAATGGTCATATCAGCCCCCATATCCGATATCAGGTTGATATTCCCTTCCAGGGTGATACTGCTGTTGTTACCCACCATTTCAATACCCGTCGCGCCCTGAAATAATCCGGACTCGTCTTTTTCCTGGATAACGTTAATATCCCCCCGCAACTCGACCTGCTCGCGATCACCCGTAATAGCTACACCCGTACCATTTTTTGAGATATCGATTTCACCAACATTGGTAAACTGTACGTCATCGCCGTCTATCATGATGCCGTTCGAATTCTTGTCCACTACAGTGATTTTGCCTGTGTTGCTGATTTTCGCGCGATCGCCACTGACATCAATGCCGTGCGCCGCGCCGCTAACAAACAGGTCGCCGTTTTGAAGAACGCGAGCATCATCACCAGTCACCCTGGTTCCCACCGCGCTCAGCCCATCAACGGACATATCACCGGAAATTTCAAGATTGTTGCCGTTGCCAGATAAATTTACGCCCGTCGCATTTTCGCCCGTAATGCTCAGCTCATACGTTGTCAGCGTGATGCTGTTATCGTTGCCGTTTACTTCCAGACCCGTAGTGGCGTCGTTAACAGACATCTTGCCTGAAAGTGAAACACTGCCTTCGTTACCGGAAACTTTAATCCCTGTACCGCTATTGTTAGTGGTGATATCCCCCACGTTGACAAAGGTTGCATTATCGCCATCGATCAGTACACCGAATGGATTACCTTCGTGCCCCTTATCACCAACAGTAATATCACCAATGTTCATGAACGTGGCGTCACTGCCATCCAGCAATACGCCGATGGATTTATCATCCACCACGGTAATATTGCCTTTGTTACTGACAATGGTGCCATTCCCCGTAACGTCAATACCGTGTGCAGCGCCACTGACGTAAAGATCGCCTTCCTGCCTGATAAGCGCGTCATTACCAACAATTTTGGTCGCCGCCGAGTTTTCACCATCGACGGTCATATTCCCTTTATTATCGATAGCGGCATCGTCACCGTTAATCAGACTACCTGTACCGCCGTTGGTAAATATGGCGTCGCCCTGGGTATTAATCGTCGAGTTGTTGCCGTTAACAATAACGGCTGTACCGCCATCCACTTCGGTTTCGCCATTGTTATTGATGGTGATGTCATCACCAGTCAGGATACCCACCACGGAACCTTCGCCAATCGCAGTGGTTTTCCCGTCATTGTTCAGAACAATATTATCGCCTTCCACGGTCATTACCGTACCGCTATTCAGCGCAGTGTTGCCGCCCAGGTCGGTAATAATGGCGTCACTCACTTTGATATCGTTGCCTGTTGTTCCATCAACCACCACGCCGGCTTCTTTGGTGATGTGGATTTTGCCTTCGCCGTCGTAGCTCCAGATGATTCCGCCCACTTTGTTAACGCCTTCGAAGACTGCCGTGTTGCTGTCTTCATTTACTTTCCACTGCTTAACGATTGTCTGGCGACCATCTTTTGCCGTCAGGGTATAGCTGCCATCCGCATTCTCGGTGTAGGTAAAGGTAGCGTTACGGATCTGCACCGTTTTTTCAGCTTGATCCCAGGTAACGTTGTTGTTGTATTTGATCGGATCCGGTTTGTCATCCGGCGGTACTGGCGTGTCTCCGCCATCGTCCGGCGGTACTGGCGTGTCTCCGCCATCGTCCGGCGGTACTGGCGTGTCTCCGCCATCGTCCGGCGGTACTGGTGTGTCTCCGCCATCGTCCGGCGGTACTGGTGTGTCTCCGCCATCGTCTGGCGGTACTGGTGTGTCTCCGCCATCGTCCGGCGGTATTGGTGTGTCGTCACCATCGTCCGGCGGTACTGGTGTATCTCCGCCATCGTCTGGTGGTACTGGTGTGTCTCCGCCATCATCCGGTGGTACTGGCGTATTACCGCCATCGTCCGGCACCGGAGACGGATCGTCGTGATGATTATTATCATCGTGTAGGGCATAGACCGCGACACCAGTTACTACCGCCGCCAGCCCAGCGGCGGCCCAGGGTAAAACGGCACTGTCTTTAAGATCTCTACATTCTGCAGGTAAATGTTCAAGCTGTTCTTTATTTAATATTTGAATATTTGCCGGACATGATATTTTGCTGGATTTCCGTGTTTCGTCTGCTGACTCGGTTGTAGTGGTATCCGCAGCCCATGTCTGGCTACTTAACGCCATCGCAACACATACCGACAACAATTTTTTCCTTTGCATATATAACTCCTTAAAAAATAGTTCCCGCGTAACAAACTACGCAAAACGTAAAAACAGAAAGCACTAAATGCCTGCAACGAAACATTCATTAAATAATAGTTATGTTATTTGTATGGTGAATATTAAGGCGAAGCAGTTTAAAAACCACATCAGAGCATTTATTAAATTATATTCTGCGAGCAAGTCATTTCAAACAATAATTAAAAACAGGCGAGAAAAAGACATTAATAATCCATTTACATCATG
The DNA here is from genome assembly GCF_002965005.1 of Escherichia sp. MOD1-EC7011. NCBI lineage: Bacteria > Pseudomonadati > Pseudomonadota > Gammaproteobacteria > Enterobacterales > Enterobacteriaceae > Escherichia > Escherichia sp. MOD1-EC7011. The sequence continues at coordinate 15,940 of NZ_PTRD01000025.1, read as the reverse complement.
AATAAATTATTGGCTCACATCCACACAAATGATGAATTGTAATTAACAGACGAGATAATAAGAGAATATATAAGCAGATCAGTTAATAAGACTTGCCTGGCTAAAAACACAAAGAATCATATAAACATATGTAATAAACATGTTGTTGTGAAATATAATTTATTTTCGCAACCATATACCATTAATCCCCTGTACATATTCACCCGGCTTCGCACGCGCGACAAGTTTTTGCCCTGCCAGTTTCGCTATCTCATCTGTGGATACATTATTCTGTTTTGCCAGTTGCTGGTAACTACGATTACGAGCTTCATTAATATCTCTTACCAATGCCTGTGTTTCAGCATCCGTTTCCAGCACCACCAGGTAACCATTAAGCGTTTCACCGACCCGCCCCTGACTTCTGGCTTCATTCAGAGTTAATGCCATCGCACTGCTACTCATCAGGCCAATAATCCACACTATTATGAGTAATGTTCTTTTCATCATGACCTCAAAAAAGATCGCTACGAGTTTTAAGCAGGTCTTCAACATCTTTGTCCGCTTTGATGATGATCTCATGCTCAATTTTAACGTTCATATTAATGGTGATTGGCTCCTTCGGCGCAGCCACCTCTATGCGCGGAGTGCAACCAACCAACATAAAAGAGGACGCGAGCGCGGCTATCACTATTTTCATTGTTTTTCCTCACATTCTTTTCCTGACGGGCAGTCATTTTCCGGGATACGGGCATTCTGTTCCAGCCACGCCTGGAGATTATCGCCAAAGCGTAAACTGCGCCATAACGTAAAAATATTCTCTTCGTGACTGTAATTAAGATTCACAGTGCCTGTTTTGCCATCAACCCGACTATTACCGCTAATCGTTGCCTGCATGGTTAACACACCGAGATTATCTAAATTAATTTTTGTCGATGATCGATTAATTTCCATATAGCGCAACCAGTTGATGGCGGTTCCAGCGGTCATACTGTCTTTTGCTACTGCATCCGCAGTGTCTTTATCCAGACGTAAGGTCATTGGCCCGCTATTTGCCAGCCAACCGTCTTTCACTATCCATTTTTCATTGTTTAGCCATAACGGCAGTGCACCACTAAATGCCCCGGACATGGCGAATTGTTTCGGATTGACGGCGCTAACCAGTTCGCTGGATGAGAGATTATTCAGGCGCAATAGCGCCTGATCGTGCTGCGGCATACGTAATTGTTTCATCAGCACGTTACCGCCTAAAACATCAACACTCACATTGGTCAGTAGCAAGGGTTCGTCTTCGGTCCACGGATAACGCCCTTGAAGATCGGCTGTGATATTTTTTGCTGTCACAAGGTTAACCACTTCAGCAATACGTAATGATACAGGTCGCCGCGTCCCCAGGTGCCACGCACCGTCGCCAAAACGGAACGGTAGTACAAAGTCGACGCCGTTGACCTGGTTGTCTGGCATCCAGGCACTGCCACCTTTTAATACGCCATGACCACCCGCACGGAAGCCTTGATCAGGCGCAGCGGAAAAGGCTACCTGAGCATACAGCTCGCCATCGCGTAGGTTCATCTTCCAGTCAGGTGGCACCAGCGGCTGAAATACAGTGAGTGATTGTTTAGGCCACCAGGCGTTACCGCGCAGACGAATACCGTCCCAGCGACCATTTACCCGTACCGGACCAATCTCGCCAGCATGTAAATCGCCTTTGAAGAGGAAATAAGTTGGTTCGCGCCCTTCAACACTAAATTTTAAGGTTGATGGCGGTAACACGCTGCCCCCCGTGAAAAGCGTTTGCCCTGCATCCAGCGAAAGCGCACCACTAAAAGACGGATTCTGCGTGTCGCGTACCCAGACAACAGGTTTCTCAAGAATTAAGCGCGGCTTTTCTACCGTCATCGTGCCATATTGCAACTGGTCGAAACCGGTCGAAAGATCGGTAAGCGTAATCGTGCTGTCATGCCACTCACCTTTTCCTGCGACATCCCAGGTGGCATTCATCGGGGTAAAACTGCCTTTTCCCCAGTAACGCCACTGCCAGCGTCCTGCATCAGGGAGAAAATCATTCGCCTGACCATCCATATGCAGCACAAAGTCGCCCAGTTCATTTTCATGTGCCTGCAAAATGGCCTGTAAACGCCCGTCAATACCACGTTGGGTGACTTTTACTCCCGCTAAAGGCCAGCGAATTTCATCGATGTCCAGTGAATCGATGACTCTTCCCTTTGAACGTAATAACGCGCCAGGTTCAAAGGCCAGCGTTGGGTCAGCCAGACTTCCGCTTAGCTGCGCCGGTAAGCGAGCATATAAAATAAGATCCGCCTGTTTCGCTTCACCGGTCAGTTGCAGTGGCATCTGGCTGTTATCCATGCTTAATTTTCCTGGGCCAAAATTAAGCACCGCATTGCCCTTACCTGCTTGCCCCTGGGTCAGCACACTCAGTCGACCACTAACCCATGCGTTCTCAAGCCCGGCCTGCCAGTTATCGACTTTGACACCCAATCGCCCACTAAGGGGAAAACCTTCATATGGCCAGCTCCAGCGACCATCACTGACAGTCAATTGCTGACGGGTAATTTCCCACGGTAAATCGAGCAACGGATCGCCGGTATCTCGTGCCATCACAATCAATTGCCCGCTATTTTCCTGCCACTCGAGTTCAGCATCCACCAGCGACGGTTCCTGCGGCAAATTCAACGTCGCGGTAGCATGACCACTTACAGGAAGCCCATCCGGCACTAGCGGCAGAGTAAATTCCCCCACCAGTTTTACCGGCGGCTGATTTTCAAACGCGGCAACATCCAGTTCGCTGACTGTAAATTGTTGCCCTTTAAGCAGGCCTTGAAATTTAACTTTTTCGCCCTGATAACGCAGTTGCTGGATATCAGAGGTTAATGCGAGAGAGAGTTTTCCCTGCCATTCCTGCCAGGGAGAAAAAATCAGTTTATCGATATTGATCCAGGTGTTAGGCAACATGGCCTGCCACTGCGCGAGGGTTTTCGGGGCGGCTGGAGATTGCTCTGTCTGCGGCAATTTCGCCAGGCAAGCAGAATCAAGTTCTACCGTGCCAACGTTCAATAACCAGCGGCTGGGATGTGAAAGGCTGGCGTTGGTGATATGCGCAAGCTGACAATCTCCCACCAGATAACGGAGATCGGGAATGATTAAACCTTTACGCGTAATGCGTGGGCTTTCATCTAATGCAATACGTGTCCCGAGCGGTAGCCAGATGCCCGCCAGCGTGGGAACCCACAATCCGAGCGTCATTAGCAACGTCAACGGCACAAGAATAATCAGTAATAGCAGCGCGAGAACAGCTTTATATTTACCCAACATGGGTAGTTAATATCCTGATTTAGCGAAAAATTAAGCATTCAATACGGGTATTGTGGCATGTTTAACCGTTCAGTTGAAGGTTGCGCCTACACTAAGCATAGTTGTTGATGAATTTTTCAATATGGTCATGACTTTCAATTATATTTGAAATTTTGTAAAATATTTTTAGTAGCTTAAATGTGATTCAACATCACTGGAGAAAGTCTTATGAAACTCGCCGTTTATAGCACAAAACAGTACGACAAGAAGTACCTGCAACAGGTGAACGAGTCCTTTGGCTTTGAGCTGGAATTTTTTGACTTTCTGCTGACGGAAAAAACCGCCAAAACCGCCAATGGCTGCGAAGCGGTATGTATTTTCGTAAATGATGACGGCAGCCGCCCGGTGCTGGAAGAGCTGAAAAAGCACGGCGTTAAATATATCGCCCTGCGCTGTGCCGGTTTCAATAACGTCGATCTTGATGCGGCAAAAGAACTTGGGCTGAAAGTAGTCCGTGTTCCAGCCTACGATCCGGAAGCCGTCGCTGAACACGCTATCGGTATGATGATGACGCTGAACCGCCGTATTCACCGCGCGTATCAGCGTACCCGTGACGCCAACTTTTCTCTGGAAGGTCTGACTGGCTTTACCATGTATGGCAAAACAGCGGGCGTTATCGGCACCGGTAAGATCGGTGTGGCTATGCTGCGCATTCTGAAAGGTTTTGGTATGCGTCTGCTTGCGTTCGATCCGTACCCAAGTGCGGCGGCGCTGGAACTTGGTGTGGAGTATGTTGATCTGCCGACCCTGTTCTCTGAATCAGACGTTATCTCCCTGCACTGCCCACTGACGCCGGAGAACTACCACCTGCTGAATGAGGCAGCGTTTGAACAGATGAAAAACGGCGTAATGATCGTCAACACCAGTCGTGGCGCATTGATTGATTCTCAGGCGGCAATTGAAGCTCTGAAAAACCAGAAAATTGGCTCGCTGGGGATGGACGTGTATGAAAACGAACGCGATCTGTTCTTTGAAGATAAATCCAACGACGTGATCCAGGATGACGTATTCCGTCGTCTGTCTGCCTGCCATAACGTGCTGTTTACCGGACACCAGGCATTCCTGACGGCAGAAGCTCTGACCAGTATTTCCCAGACCACGCTGCAAAACTTAAGCAATCTGGAAAAAGGCGAACCCTGCCCGAACGAACTGGTTTAATCTTGCTGCTCCCCTGCAAGTCAGGGGAGCTTATTCAGATAATCCCCAAAGATCTTTCATCCTCTATTCTTAAAATATGTTTTGCAGGACGGATAAGACGCGTCGCGTTGCATTCGGCAGTCAGCACCTGATTTATACCTTAAGTTGAGAACCAAAATGAAGAAAGTAGCCGCGCTTGTTGCGTTAAGCCTGCTGATGGCGGGATGTGTAAGTAATGACAAAATTGCTGTGACGCCAGAACAATTACAGCATCACCGCTTTGTGCTGGAAAGTGTCAACGGTCAACCTGTTACCAGCGATAAAAACCCGCCAGAAATCAGCTTTGGTGAAAAGATGATGATTTCCGGCAAAATGTGCAACCGCTTTAGCGGCGAGGGTAAACTTTCTGGCGGTGAACTGAAAGTTAAAGGGCTGGCAATGACCCGCATGATGTGTGCCACTCCTCAGCTTAATGAACTCGATCACACCATCAGCGAAATGCTGAAAGAAGGTGCGCAAGTCGATCTGACTGCGAACCAGTTAACGCTGGCCACCGCGAAACAGACATTAACCTATAAGCTGGCGGATTTAATGAATTAATAGCTGCCACAGCTTCCGGCGGCAAGTGACTGTTCGCTACAGCGTTTGCCGTTGGGTAATGCACACATGCCAATAGCCGTTCCGTCAAGTTGACGGGCAACGGATAGCGAACCACCAATCATCGCGCAATTCGCTTCACCGCTACTGGACATGGACGCTTTTAAACCAGGCGCCACATGCGCCGCAGTTGCCTGCTGAACTGGTTCACTACTACACGCCGATAACAATAAAGCGGCACACCCGACCCACAACACTGCTCGCATCTTTACTTCCTCTAATCTTTAAACCAAACGACACCGCCGTAAATAATAGGCAGCACAGACGACTACGTCGAGAACAACTATGTGTGTAGCAACGCATTGTTACTTTTTTATCGCTATTTTTTTGTCCACTGTTTGATCAAAACATTCATTACGCAGATATGAGGGACACAAAAGCGAAAATGCAACAGAAGGCCATTTGCTAAAATTGAGAGATAACTACTGGGCGCGCAGCTTTTTCGTGTGCCCCTCATTTGCGCAATGTAAGGGTGTCGTATGATCACAATTGACGGTAATGGCGCGGTAGCTTCGGTGGCATTTCGCACCAGTGAAGTTATCGCCATCTACCCTATTACCCCAAGTTCCACGATGGCGGAACAGGCCGATGCCTGGGCCGGAAACGGCTTGAAAAACGTGTGGGGAGATACGCCTCGTGTGGTTGAAATGCAGTCAGAAGCTGGTGCTATCGCGACCGTGCACGGCGCGTTGCAAACGGGTGCTCTCTCGACATCGTTTACATCATCGCAGGGTTTACTGCTGATGATTCCGACGTTGTACAAACTGGCGGGCGAACTGACGCCGTTTGTACTGCATGTAGCAGCGCGTACCGTCGCTACTCATGCACTCTCTATTTTTGGCGATCATTCAGATGTGATGGCCGTGCGCCAAACCGGTTGCGCCATGTTGTGTGCAGCAAACGTTCAGGAAGCGCAGGACTTCGCCCTCATTTCGCATATCGCGACACTAAAAAGCCGTGTGCCGTTTATTCATTTTTTTGATGGTTTCCGCACGTCCCACGAGATCAACAAAATTGTTCCACTGGCTGACGACACGATTCTTGAACTGATGCCGCAGGCAGAAATTGATGCCCACCGCGCCCGCGCGCTGAACCCGGAACATCCGGTGATTCGCGGTACATCCGCCAATCCTGATACTTACTTCCAGTCTCGTGAAGCTACTAACCCGTGGTACAACGCAGTTTACGACCATGTTGAACAGGCGATGAATGATTTCGCCGCCGCTACGGGTCGTCAGTATCAGCCTTTTGAATACTACGGGCATCCACAAGCAGAACGGGTGATTATCCTGATGGGATCTGCCATCGGTACTTGTGAAGAAGTGGTTGATGAGTTACTTACCCGTGGCGAAAAAGTCGGGGTGCTGAAAGTTCGACTATACCGCCCGTTCTCCGCCAAACATTTACTGCAAACATTGCCAGACTCTGTGCGAACTGTCGCGGTGCTGGATCGCACCAAAGAACCGGGCGCCCAGGCAGAACCACTGTATCTGGACGTAATGACCGCGCTGGCGGAAGCCTTTAATAATGGCGAGCGTGAAACACTGCCACGCATCATTGGCGGGCGCTATGGCTTATCGTCCAAAGAGTTTGGCCCGGATTGCGTGCTGGCAGTATTTGCCGAACTTAACACAGCCAAACCAAAACCCCGTTTTACCGTCGGTATTTACGATGATGTAACCAATCTGTCGCTACCATTGCCAGAAAATACCCTGCCAAACTCCGCGAAGCTGGAAGCCCTGTTTTATGGTCTGGGCAGTGATGGCAGCGTTTCCGCGACCAAAAATAATATCAAGATTATTGGTAACTCCACGCCGTGGTATGCACAGGGTTATTTTGTTTACGACTCCAAAAAAGCCGGTGGTCTGACAGTTTCTCACCTGCGCGTGAGCGAACATCCAATTCGTTCTGCATATCTGATTCCCCAGGCTGATTTTGTTGGCTGCCACCAGTTGCAGTTTATCGACAAATATCAGATGGCAGAACGTCTGAAACCCGGCGGCATTTTCCTGCTTAACACCCCGTACAGTGCCGATGACGTCTGGTCGCGGTTGCCGCAAGAAGTGCAGGCAGTACTGAATCAGAAAAAAGCACGCTTTTATGTCATTAACGCAGCGAAAATCGCGCGTGAATGTGGACTGGCGGCTCGTATTAACACCGTAATGCAGATGGCGTTTTTCCACCTGACGCAAATTCTGCCTGGCGACAGCGCCCTGGCCGAGTTGCAGGGGGCGATTGCCAAAAGTTACAGTAGCAAAGGTCAGGATCTGGTGGAGCGCAACTGGCAGGCTCTGGCGCTGGCGCGTGAATCCGTAGAAGAAGTTCCGTTGCAACCGGTAAATCCGCACAGCGCCAATCGACCGCCAGTGGTTTCCGATGCCGCCCCTGATTTCGTGAAAACCGTAACCGCTGCGATGCTCGCCGGGCTTGGTGATGCCCTCCCCGTTTCGGCGCTGCCGCCAGACGGCACCTGGCCGATGGGCACCACGCGCTGGGAAAAACGCAATATCGCCGAAGAGATCCCTATCTGGAAAGAGGAACTCTGTACCCAATGTAACCATTGCGTCGCCGCTTGCCCACATTCAGCTATTCGCGCAAAAGTGGTGCCGCCCGAAGCAATGGAAAACGCCCCTGCCAGCCTGCATTCACTGGATGTAAAATCGCGCGATATGCGCGGGCAGAAATATGTGTTGCAGGTCGCACCGGAAGATTGCACCGGCTGTAATTTGTGTGTTGAAGTTTGCCCGGCGAAAGACCGCCAGAATCCAGAGATCAAAGCCATCAATATGATGTCGCGTCTGGAACATGTGGAAGAAGAGAAAATCAATTACGACTTCTTCCTCAACCTGCCGGAAATTGACCGCAGCAAACTGGAACGTATTGATATTCGGACTTCGCAGTTAATCACACCGCTGTTTGAATATTCTGGTGCTTGTTCCGGTTGTGGCGAAACGCCATATATCAAATTGCTGACTCAACTCTATGGCGACCGGATGTTAATCGCTAACGCCACGGGCTGTTCGTCAATTTACGGCGGTAATCTGCCGTCCACACCGTATACCACTGATGCCAACGGTCGAGGCCCAGCATGGGCGAACTCACTGTTTGAAGATAACGCCGAATTTGGCCTGGGCTTCCGCCTGACGGTCGATCAGCATCGTGTCCGCGTGTTGCGTCTGCTGGATCAGTTTGCTGATAAAATTCCTGCGGAGTTACTGGCAGCGTTGAAATCAGATGCCACGCCAGACGTTCGTCGCGAACAGGTTGCCACGCTGCGCCAGCATCTCAAAGATGTGAGTGAAGCTCATGAACTACTACGCGACGCTGATGCGCTGGTGGAAAAATCAATCTGGCTGATAGGTGGCGATGGCTGGGCTTACGATATCGGCTTCGGAGGTCTGGATCATGTATTAAGCCTGACGGAAAACGTCAACATTCTGGTGCTGGACACGCAATGCTATTCCAATACCGGTGGTCAGGCGTCAAAAGCCACGCCGCTCGGCGCGGTGACTAAGTTTGGCGAACACGGTAAACGCAAAGCGCGTAAAGACCTCGGCGTCAGTATGATGATGTACGGTCATGTTTATGTGGCGCAGATTTCTCTCGGCGCGCAGATGAACCAGACGGTAAAAGCAATTCAGGAAGCGGAAGCCTATCCTGGGCCGTCGCTGATCATTGCTTACAGTCCATGTGAAGAGCACGGTTATGACCTGGCATTGAGTCACGACCAGATGCGCCAACTCACCGCAACCGGCTTCTGGCCGCTGTATCGCTTTGATCCACGTCGTGCTGATGAAGGCAAACTGCCACTGGCGCTGGATTCACGTCCGCCATCAGAGGCTCTGGAAGAGACATTGCTCCATGAGCAACGTTTCCGCCGTCTGAATTCGCAACAGCCAGAAGTGGCGGAACAGTTATGGAAAGATGCCGCAGCCGATCTGCAAAAACGCTATGACTTCCTCGCGCAAATGGCAGGAAAAACGGATAAAAGTGGCACCGAGTAGCGTCGTCGGATAAGGATTATCCAGAACGAAAAAAAAGCCCGAATGAAAGTTCGGGCTTGTCTTTTTATTTGTTGGGAAAGAAATAACTATAGCAATGACCCAACAACAAATAATATCTGTGACAATAAAGGCATATAACCCACGCAGAATAACGCATCATTTTTTAAAAGTATAATTTTTATTTTGTATGTATAACCATCAAATCATTCACCAAACCAATCATCATTTCTCAGGAATTATTTGATTAAGGTTTTACTTAAGGCGTAACAAATGACATTTATCGGCTAATGGAACTTTTCCTTTAGGATGTTTTCACTTCCCAAACGGGGAGAAAAAGGCAAATAAAATAACTAAAGGATTTTTTCAATGAAAAGCAAAATACTGGCACTCTTAATCCCTGCCCTGCTCGCCGCAGGTGCTGTACATGCAGCAGAAATTTATAATAAAGACGGCAATAAATTAGATCTTTATGGCAAAGTTGATGGCCTGCATTATTTTTCTGATAGTTCTGCAAAAGATGGCGATCAGAGCTATGCACGTCTTGGATTTAAAGGCGAAACACAAATTAACGATCAACTCACTGGCTATGGTCAGTGGGAATACAATATTCAGGCAAACAATACTGAATCCTCAAAAAACCAGTCCTGGACTCGTCTGGCATTCGCCGGATTGAAGTTTGCAAATTACGGTTCTTTCGATTACGGACGTAATTACGGTGTAATGTACGACGTAGAGGGCTGGACCGATATGCTGCCAGAATTTGGCGGTGACTCCTACACCAATGCAGACAACTTTATGACCGGTCGTGCTAATGGCGTAGCGACATATCGTAATACTGATTTCTTCGACCTGGTTAATGGTCTGAACTTCGCAGTGCAGTATCAGGGTAATAACGAAGGTGCAAACAACGGTCAGGAAGGCACCAACAACGGACGTGATGTTCGTCATGAAAACGGCGACGGCTGGGGGCTTTCCACAACCTACGATTTAGGTATGGGCTTTAGCGCGGGCGCGGCATACACCTCCTCAGACCGCACCAATGATCAGGTCAACCATACTGCGGCAGGTGGCGATAAAGCCGATGCCTGGACTGCCGGATTAAAATATGATGCTAACAACATTTATCTGGCAACCATGTATTCCGAAACGCGTAATATGACACCATTTGGCAACAGCGATTACGCCGTTGCGAACAAGACCCAGAACTTTGAAGTCACTGCCCAATATCAGTTTGACTTTGGTCTGCGTCCGGCAGTGTCTTTCCTGATGTCTAAAGGGCGTGACCTGAATGCTGCCGGTGGTGCTGATAATCCGGCCGGTGTTGACGATAAAGATCTGGTCAAATACGCCGACGTTGGCGCGACATATTATTTCAACAAAAATATGTCTACCTATGTTGATTATAAAATTAACTTGTTGGATGAAGATGACAGCTTCTACGCTGCCAACGGTATCTCTACCGATGATATTGTCGCTTTAGGTCTGGTTTATCAGTTCTAATCCTGCCTGCCCGCCTCTCTGGCGGGCTTTTTCTACTTATTGAATCCTGCTTAATCTAAATTAAAAATGTGAACTCCGTCATTATACAAAAGACCTCATCTGGCGTTACACTTTATGCGGATACTAAAACAGGAGGTTTTATGAACAGAACGATTCTTGTCCCTATCGATATTTCCGATTCAGAATTAACTCAACGCGTGATTAGTCACGTTGAAGCCGAGGCAAAGATTGATGATGCAGAGGTTCATTTCCTGACGGTAATACCTTCGCTGCCCTACTATGCCTCTCTGGGTTTAGCGTATTCCGCAGAATTGCCGGCAATGGATGACCTGAAAGCGGAAGCTAAATCGCAACTGGAAGAGATAATTAAAAAATTCAAACTGCCGACTGACAGAGTGCATGTTCATGTTGAAGAAGGTTCGCCAAAAGACCGCATTCTGGAAATGGCGAAAAAGATCCCTGCTCATATGATCATCATTGCCTCCCATCGACCGGATATCACCACCTACCTGCTCGGCTCTAACGCCGCCGCCGTCGTGCGTCATGCAGAGTGCTCCGTGCTGGTCGTGCGCTAAAAACTAACGCCCGCACGTCGCTGCGGGCTTTTTGATTCATTTCGCAAATGTGCTGACATTTTCCCCTCTAATCCGTACCATACACGCCACAGTTTTTATATCAGATTTCTTATGCTGGACATTCCGGCATGACGCATACTCTTCTGATGCCATATAACGAATTGAGTCGCTTTTAAATGTCGCAAAATCAAGAAATTAGTAAGAAAGAACAATACAACCTGAACAAGTAAGGGCAAAAATCACAACTCTCTGACTCATAAGTATTTTACTTATTTTTCAATGTGTTAAATATCATCAGCGACAACAATAAGCTACGATAACCCACTCTTTTTTTGCCCCTTTTTTGCCCCTTTTGCAGCGCTTTGCCCCATTTTTGCCATCAACAATTTTCCTCATCAAGTCATTTCAAAGCCTACTAGCTGCCTTACTTTTTTCCTCAATAACGCGTCGCCAGCAGGAAACAACCTAATCCCTGTTTTGGGCCCCAAAGCTGCTAATGATAATCATTTTCATTTTGTATAGGTTGTGCTATAAAACATAGCCGTTGCTATGTTTGTTCTAATTTTGCTCACTATAGGTACTAAATTATGTACTCAATAAAAAAAGTAACCATGCTCTTGGGGTGCCTCGCCCTCACCTGCTCGATCGCATTTCAGGCGAGTGCAACTGAAAAATTCAAGGTCATTACAACATTTACCATCATCGCAGATATGGCCAAAAACGTGGCTGGAGATGCTGCAGAAGTCTCATCCATAACCAAGCCCGGTGCAGAAATTCATGAGTATCAGCCTACCCCTGGCGATATTAAACGTGCGCAGGGGGCACAACTGATTCTCGCCAATGGTATGAATCTGGAATTGTGGTTCCAACGCTTTTACCAGCATCTTAATGGGGTTCCAGAAGTAATTGTCTCTTCGGGTGTGACGCCAGTAGGGATCACTGAAGGCCCCTATGAGGGCAAACCTAACCCCCATGCCTGGATGTCGCCAGATAATGCTCTGATTTACGTCGATAATATTCGTGATGCGTTGATAAAATACGATCCGGCAAATGCACAAACCTACCAACGTAATGCCGATACTTATAAAGCCAAGATTACCCAAACCCTTGCCCCCCTGCGTAAGCAGATTGCTGAACTCCCTGAGAATCAGCGATGGATGGTCACCAGTGAAGGGGCTTTTTCTTATCTCGCACGCGATTTGGGGCTAAAAGAGCTTTATCTGTGGCCGATTAATGCCGATCAACAAGGCACGCCGCAGCAGGTACGTAAGGTTGTTGATATGGTGAAGAAAAATCATATCCCGGCAGTCTTTAGCGAGAGTACGATTTCCGATAAACCAGCGCGTCAGGTTGCGCGTGAAACCGGCGCGCACTACGGCGGTGTACTCTATGTCGATTCCCTGAGCACAGAAAACGGCCCGGTACCTACGTATATCGACCTTCTGAAGGTTACTACCAGTACGCTGGTACAGGGAATTAAAGCCGGGAAAAGGGAGAAATAATGATGCAATCTGCGGGCATTGTCGTTAATGATGTTACTGTCACCTGGCGTAACGGGCACACAGCACTGCGCGATGCATCCTTCACAGTACCAAGTGGATCTATTGCCGCTCTGGTTGGGGTAAACGGTTCCGGAAAATCGACGTTGTTTAAAGCGATTATGGGATTTGTGCGTCTGACCAGCGGAAAGATATCTGTTCTGGGTATTCCCACGCGACAGGCGCTACAGAAAAACCTGGTTGCCTACGTCCCTCAGTCAGAAGAGGTTGACTGGTCATTTCCTGTACTAGTGGAAGATGTGGTGATGATGGGCCGCTATGGGCACATGGGTATGTTGCGTATAGCCAAAAAGAGGGATCGTCAGATTGTCACCGATGCGCTGGAACGTGTCGATATGGTGGATTTTCGCCATCGACAAATCGGCGAGCTTTCCGGTGGACAAAAGAAACGCGTCTTTCTGGCGAGAGCGATTGCACAGCAGGGTGATGTGATCCTGCTGGATGAACCTTTTACCGGCGTTGATGTGAAAACCGAAGCGAAAATCATCAGCCTGTTGAGGGAGTTACGCGCGGAAGGCAAGACGATGCTTGTCTCAACGCACAATCTCGGCTCAGTCACGACATTTTGCGATTATACGGTCATGGTCAAAGGCACCGTCCTGGCAAGCGGGCCGACAGACACCACTTTTACAGCCGAGAACCTGGAGCTGGCTTTTAGCGGCGTACTGCGCCATGTCACACTTAACGGCTCGGAAGAAAGCATTATTACTGACGATGAACACCCTTTTGTGGCACATCGACCGTCAGCGGTGCAGGGGGAAGCAAGATGAACGTGCTACTGGAACCCTTCAGCTATGAATATATGCTCAATGCGATGTGGGTCTCGGCGATGGTCGGCGGTCTCTGCGCTTTCCTGTCATGCTATCTGATGCTAAAAGGCTGGTCGCTGATTGGCGATGCGCTGTCGCACTCTATTGTCCCGGGTGTTGCGGGGGCATATATGCTGGGGCTTCCGTTTTCTCTGGGAGCCTTCTTTTCCGGCGGACTGGCAGCGGGCAGCATGCTGTTTCTTAACCAACGCACTCGCTTAAAAGAAGATGCCATCATCGGCCTGATCTTCTCCTCCTTTTTTGGCCTGGGGCTGTTTATGGTGTCATTGAACCCGACATCCGTGAACATTCAGACCATCGTCCTGGGCAATATTCTGGCAATCGATCCGGCGGATATCCTGCAACTCACTATCATTGGCATTCTCTCGATCATCGTGCTTTTTTTCAAATGGAAAGATCTTATGGTGACCTTTTTCGACGAGAATCACGCTCGTGCTATTGGATTGCATCCGGGCAGATTAAAAATCCTCTTCTTCACCCTGCTGTCGGTTTCGACCGTTGCGGCGCTGCAAACGGTTGGTGCCTTTCTGGTGATCTGTCTGGTGGTGACTCCCGGTGCAACAGCATGGTTGTTAACCGATCGTTTTCCCCGCCTGCTCATAATTGCTGTAACTATTGGCAGTGTAACCAGTTTCCTCGGCGCGTGGGTCAGTTACTTTCTGGACGGCGCGACAGGTGGAATCATCGTGGTGGCGCAGACACTGCTGTTTCTTTTAGCATTTGTATTTGCGCCCACCCATGGGCTTTTGGCAAATCGTCGGCGTGCGCATAAAGCGCTGGAGGATCGCTCATGATGGCATTATTACTGGAGCCACTGCAGTTCACCTTTATGAGTCACGCACTGCTGATTTCACTGGTAGTTTCCATACCCTGTGCGCTGCTGTCGGTCTTTCTGGTCCTGAAAGGTTGGGCACTGATGGGTGACGCGATGAGTCATGCGGTTTTTCCTGGCATCGTGCTTGCCTGGATTCTGGGGTTACCTCTGGCTACAGGGGCATTCGTCGCCGGAGTATTCTGCGCGGTGGCGACGGGATACCTGAAAGACAACAGCCGAATCAAGCAAGATACAGTGATGGGGATTGTTTTTTCTGGCATGTTTGCCGCAGGTCTGATCTTGTATATTGCAGTCAAACCAGACGTACATCTTGACCATATTCTTTTCGGCGACATGCTCGGGGTAACCATCGGCGATATAATCCAGACGGTGATTATTGCCGGGCTGGTTACACTTGTTATTAGCGTAAAATGGCGGGATTTTTTGCTGTTCAGCTTTGATTATCAACAGGCGCAAAGCGGTTTGCATACGAGATGTCTGCATTATGGGCTGCTGTGCATGGTCTCTCTGACCATTGTGGCGACGCTGAAAGCGGTAGGTATCATTCTCTCCATTTCTCTGCTCATTGCGCCTGGCGCCATTGCGGTACTCCTGACACAACGCTTTCATATTGCGCTCCTACTGGCGATTGGCATATCGGTAATAGTGTCAATGACTGGTGTCTGGTTGTCCTTTTTTATCGACAGTGCACCAGCTCCGACGATTGTCGTCTTATTCGCGGTTGTGTTCATCATGACGTTCACCGTTACCAGCATCAACGCACGCACAAAGGGAAACACCCATACACAGGATTTGTCATCACCCAATTAGCACAACATCCGAGGGCAGCATCGTCCGCTGGCCCACAGAAGTCCGGAAAGTCATGGAAGGTCGTTGTTGGGAGGAGGTACAAATTCTCTCATGCAAAAAATACGTAAAATCGATAATAGCTGGAAATAATTCAATACATGCACTCTCGAAAGTGCATCAGCCAACCGCAGAACGTTATTGCATACAACGTTTCTGCGGCATAATCCCAATGATTACTCCCTGACAGGGTTCGTAGGCCACTCAATATCAGGTGCAGTTGATGTATCAACACGGTTCAGCAACACCCGATACTTCTTCAAGGCTTCCCGCAACGAGGTTTCTTCCTCCGTTGCATATACAGCTCACCTTTTTTCACCCACGATTAACCAACAGCCAGACCAGCAGACACGCCACCACCGGCACAGCAAAATCCATCAGGCTTGCCACATCCCACGCACGCGGATCAAAACCGCCCCACCACGGCATATTCATACGCTTGCCATGCCCGAACATTTCAATCCAGCGATATTCTGCCTGGGTGTGTTCCCGCGCAATGAAGAACGTACAACCAGCTATCGCACCGTAAACCCAGTTTCCGGTAAAAAGGCCAATCAGTACCTGCGCAGCCACAGCACAAAGTGCATGAAGGAAAGGTGTTATATCCATTACTCCTCCTTTATCCGATATCGCTTCGGGAAACGGA